>JBAYGL010000217.1:0-8590 GCA_041666725.1 Limisphaerales bacterium | reverse complement strand
GCGCCATCTATTCGCCGCTCGAACTGACACAGCTCGCGGAGAAGCAGATCAAAAACCGCCTTCAAACCATCCGCGGCGTTTCCGGTGTGATCATCGGCGGTGAGCAGCGCTTTGCCATCCGTCTCTGGCTTGATTCGGAGAAGATGGCCGCGCACCAGATCACGGTGCTCGACATCGAGCGGGCGCTGAAGCAGCAGAACGTCGAGCTGCCCAGCGGGCGCGTCGAGAACACCGACCGGGAGATGACCATCCAGACGCGGGGCGAGATGAAGACGCCCGCCGAGTTCAACGAGCTGGTGGTCAAGAATGACGGCGTGAAAATCGTCCGCCTCCGCGATGTCGGCGAGGCGAAGGCCGGCGTGGAGAACGAGCGCACCATCGCCCGGAACAACGGCCGCCCGTGCATCTTCCTGGGCATCGTCAAGCAGTCGAAGGCCAACACCGTGGACGTTGCGCACGGCGTAAAGGAGGAGATCGCGCGCATCCGCGAGGTCATCCCGCCCGGCATCGAGATGGTCTTCAACTACGACGAGTCCATCTTCGTCGAGGCCTCGATCAGCGAGGTTTGGGACACGCTGGGCGTGGCCTTCGCGCTGGTGGTCATCCTCATCTGGGTCTTTTTGGGAAGCGTGCGCTCCACGCTCATCCCGGCCGTCGCCATTCCGGTCTCCATCATCGGCGCGTTCGCCATCCTTCATGCCTTTGGCTATTCGGTAAACATGCTCACCATGCTGGCGCTGGTGCTGGCCATCGGCGTGGTGGTGGATGACGCCATCGTGGTGCTGGAGAACATCTACCGTCATATCGAGGCCGGCATGTCGCCGATGGACGCCGCGAAGAAGGGCATGGATGAAATCTCCTTTGCCGTCATCGCCATCACGCTTTCCCTCATCGTCGTCTTCCTGCCGCTGGCGTTCCTCAAGGGCGCGACGGGCCGGCTCTTCATCGAGTTCGCCGTGGCGGTCTGCGGCTCGGTGGCGGTGTCCGCGTTTGTCGCCCTGTCGCTCTCGCCGATGCTCGCCGCGCGCGTGCTCAAGCCCATCTCCGCCGATCATAAAAAGATTTTCTTCCTCCGTTGGTTTGATGCGGCGCTCGGCTGGTTCACCCGCATCTACGGGAAAATCCTGCGCGGGCTGGTGCGGGTCGCCTCGGCCATGCTGCGGCCCTTCGTGGCGATTGGCTGGGTGGGGCGCGTTCTGGCGTTCGTCGTCACGCTGGCGGCGCTCGGTGCGATGACCTGGGCTTTGAACGTGCCGTTGCTTGGGAAACTGGAAGGCGAATTCCTGCCCGAGGAGGACAAGGGACGCCTGCTGTGCTTCGTCTTCGCGCCGGAAGGGTCCACCACCGAATACACCGACCGCAGCGTCCGCAAGATGGAGGCGATCCTCAACGGCGTGCCCGAAGTGCAGGCCTACGGCGCGGTCATTGCCTTCGCCATGAGCGGACCGGGCCAGGCCAACAGCGCCATCGTCTTCGTCCGCCTCAAGGACGCCAGGGACCGCACGCGCAACGTCCGTGAGATCGTCAACGGCCCGGATGGTTTGCGCATGAAGTTCTTCAACGAGGTCGAGGGTGCCATCGCCGTGCCGAACATTCCCAAGGCGATCGGACGGGGCTTCGGCGCACCATTCCAGCTCGTCATCCAGGCCCAGGACCTGGATGTGCTGAACAATTACGTGACGGAGCTGCTCGGCAAGCTGCGCAGCTCCGGTTATCTGGTGAACGTCCGTTCGAGCTTCGAGGTCACCAAACCCGAGCTGCGGCTGGACATAGATCGCAACCGCGCCGCCGCGCTGGGTGTGAGCATCAAGGACGTGTCGCGCACGCTGCAAATCCTCTTCGGCGGCCTGGACCTCAGCCGCGTGAAGCTCGACGGCAAGCAGTATCAGGTCATCACGCAGCTCCAGCGCAAGTCACGGCTCACCCCGCAGGACCTCGACCGGCTCTATGTGCGAAACCGCGACGGCCAGCTGATCCAGCTCAGCTCCATTGTGCGGCGCGAGTCGGGCAGCTCGCCCAATGCGGTCGAACACTTCAACCGGCTCCGCAGCGCGACGATTTCCGGCTCGTTGAACGGCGTGCCCCTGGGCACGGCCATCGAGCGCGTGGACGCGCTGATGAAAACGGATCTGCCGCCCGGCTTCCTCTATGACTGGACCGGGGAGTCGAAGGAGTTCAAGGACGCCGGCAAGGACTTCCTGACCGTGCTGGCGCTGGCCCTCCTCATCACCTACATGGTGCTCGCCGCCCAGTTTGAGAGCTTCCTGCATCCGCTTACGGTGCTGTTGTCCATCCCGCTCGCCGGCGTGGGAGCGCTCGGATTGCTGTGGCTGGTGGATTATCTGGGCAAGAGCGGGATCATCAAGGAAGTGCCGGCGATGAACATCAACCTGTTCAGCTTGATCGGGTTCGTGCTGCTCATCGGCCTCGTTACGAAGAACGCGATTCTTCTCGTCGAGTTCGCCAATCAGGAAGTCGAGAAGGGCGTGGACCCGCGCGAAGCCATCGTCAACGCCGGCACGGTGCGCCTGCGGCCCATCCTGATGACCGCGCTCTCGACCATCGCGGGCATCATCCCCATCGCCATCGGCTTCGGCGCGGGCGCGGAAAGCCGCCGTCCGATGGGTGTGTGCGTGATCGGCGGCATGTTGAGCAGCACGTTCCTGACGCTGTTCGTGGTGCCAGTGGTCTACACCGCCTTCAGCGCGGTGGCCGGAAATCTGTCGAAGGCGGTTCCGGCTGCAGCTCTCACTCCGGCTCCGCCCGCTGAACCGTTGCCGGTGAAGTGATCCTCAAAACGCCGGAGCAAGGCCGTGCTCACTTGTTCTGCGAATACCGTTGCCGGCCCGTCAGCAGGCCCAGCACGGTGCCCGCGAAACTGACGAAGAAGAGATACACGTTGAAGAAGGGCAGGCAGGCCCAGGTCTTCCACGATTTCACGCGCCACGCCTCCATGTTGGTCAGATTGCTGCCGATGATGACGGCCAGCAGGACGGCCGACGGGAAGAACGGCAGCAGCGGCAGGAGCAGGTAGAGATACTTGGAGAGGTGATGCGTCCAGTGGCCGGCGTAGGGAATGCGGCGGAGCTTGAAACCCCACTTGCGGAAGAGCGCGCCAAATGACTCGGCGAGCTGGTAGTGCTTCTTGGCGACATGATCCCAGCTCTGTTTTTGGGACTGGAAATGGAGGTGGATGACCTCCACGTCGCTGACAAAAACTTCTCCGCGCTCGCTCAGGCGGAGGAACAGATCCATGTCCTCGCCCGCGAAGTGGAATCGCTCCGTGTCGTAACCGCCGATGCCCTGATAAACGTCGCGCCGGTGCAGGTCGAACTTCCCGCTGATCCCCTGGCGGATGCGCCCAACCCATTTTGCCATCAGCACCTGCCCCCAGAAGCCGTATCGCAGGAAGTTCTCCTCCGGCAGCGTGACCAGGGCGACGACGGACACCCGGCCCGGCACCGCGTGCAGTTGCTGGAACATGCGCTCCAGCGCGGTGGAATCCTGTGGAAGACAGTCCTGCTGCATGTTCAGGATGTAATCGCCGGTGGCTTCCTTCAAACCGAGGTTGTAGTCCCAGCTCAATGCCACATCCACGGGATTCTTCAGCAGGCGCGCGCCCGGCGGCGGGGTGTCGATCGGCCTGGGGCTGCTGTCCACGAGGATGATCTCGTGCGGACGGAGCGACTGTCCCTGGAGCGCGTCCACGAGCCGGGACACATCCCCGGCCTTCCCGTAAATCGGGATGATGACGGAAATCCTCGGGTTCGCCGGGACGTTGCTGCTCATGGTGCGGGCCAGCGCGGGCACTGGAACGCGCGGAAGTTACCGGGTGACGAGGGCGTGTCGAGGGGAAAGGCGGTCTGGGTCGGTGCGGATCACCAGCACGGGGCACGGAGCATGTCGCACGACGTTTTCCGTCACGCTGCCCATCAGCGAGCGGGCCAGGCTGGTGCGACCATGCGTGGCAATCACCAGCAGATCCGCCGCCATCACCCGGGCGAACTCCGCAATGGCCTCCGCCGGCTGGCCGGGCCGCAGCACGGTGTGGACGCCGGCAAGGCCGCGCAGCTCCGCGTCCGAGAACGCGGCCATGGCGCGCTCGGCCTCTGCGCGGTCGTCGCGCTGCCGGTCGGACGTGTCCATCTTCCAGTCAACGTGGAACGGCTCGACGATGTTCAGCACCGTCAGTCCGGCATTCCGCTCATGCGCCAGGGCGCGTGCGTAGCGCACCGCGGCGAGCGAGGCGGTGGAGAAGTCCGTCGTGACCAAGATGCGTTGCCAGAGGATCCCGGGTGGGTTCATGCGCTTCATATGAACCATCGGTTCATTGGCGGCCAGTCAATGTCATCACTGTCAACGCGCCTAGAAAATGAGCGTAAGCCACCAGCAGCACCACGCCCTCGCGCCGCGTCACCCGGTGATCGCTGAGGAGCATCCACGTCAGCAGCCCCATGAAGGCCAGCATCACGGGGAAGTTGAAGAGCTGCGTGAACCGGTCCATCCGCACGTCCTGCAACACCGCCGCCGTGCCGACGATGAGCGTGAGGTTCGCGATGTTTGCGCCCAGCACGTTGCCCACCGCGAGATCGCTCACCGACTGCCGGGACGACGTGATGGCCGTGACCAGCTCGGGCAGCGAGGTGCCGATGGCCACCACCGTCAATCCCACGACGATGCTCGGCACACCCAGCCGCGCGGCCACGCCCACCGCGCCGTCCACCAGCAGCTTGCTGCCGGCGACCACAATCGCCGCGCCCACGAGGAACTGCACGGCGGTCCCGGCCTTCGTCTCGAACCACGCCCACCGGCTCTCGGACAACTCCGCGTCAATCGCCACCGCCTCCGCCACGTCGTCCGGCTTGCGGTCGCGCCAATGCCGCGCAAAGTCCCACACGAAGTAGCCCAGCCCGCCCGCGAGCAGCATGGCTCCCTGCACACGCGACAAACTCAGGTCCAGCGTCATCAAGAACACCGCCGCGCCGAACCCGAACATTGCCAGCAGTGGAAACCGCAGCGCCTTGGGATGCACATCCACCTGCTTGAGCGTCGCCGTCACGCCGACGATGAGGCCGATGTTGCAGATCACCGAGCCGACCGCGTTGCCCACGGCCAGCCCGGACTCGCCTTTCAACCCGGCCATCACCGACACCACCAGTTCCGGCGTCGTGGTGGTCAGGCTCACCAGCGTTCCACCGATGACCACGCGCGGCATCCGCAGGAACTCCGCGGTGCGCACCGCGGCGGCCACGAACATGTCCCCGCCCTTGATGATGAGGACGAGGCCGAACGCGAGGAGGATGAGGTCTTGCAGCATGGCTCAGTCGTGTCGCTCTCCTCCGCGCCAAAGCAGCCCGCCCAGCATCAACGTCAGCACACAGAACGCCGAGGTCATCACCGGCACGGGCCGGGAACTGCCCTCGCGCGCCGGATAACCGTGCCATGTCTGCCACGCCTGCCAGCCCAGCGCCACGGCCAGCACCAGCAGCAGCCCAAGGCACCAGCGCAGATTCACTGCCCGCCAAAAAGTGAGCAGGCCGGTGGCGATGCAAAGCCCGCCCCCGGTCAGCGCCACGGCGAGCAGCCTCCAGTCCGGGGTCGGGTCCGCGCGATGCAGCAGCCAGCCCATCACGCCCAGCAGCAGGCCGTAGGCAATCAGTTCAAAACCGGCGTCTCGGTTCAGGGGCTTCATCGGTTGAGCGGGGCACCGGGGCTGTCATCCAGGTGCGGCCCCCCAAAGTTGTGCGCCAGCGCGGTGAGCAGCAGCACCGTGAGCACGGTCAGGCCCGTGAGCACCAAGGACATTTTGCCGAAACCGCGCTCCTGCCACAGTGTCACCGTGTCGGCGAGGAAAAGGAAGCCCATCACGATCAAGCTTGCGATGGTTCCTGCGCGGACACGATGGCCCAGCCACGCCAGCGCGGCCCAGATGAGACAGAGGCCGCCGCCGAGCAGCCCGGCGTAATAGGTCTTCTGGGTCATCCACGGTGCCCATGAATGCACCAGCCAGCCCAGTGCGGCGGCGAGGGGTGAGTAGACGGTCAGGCCGGAACAGAGCTTGTAGTTGAGCACGACAGTATGCGAGCGGGGGACGCGCCCGGACGGACGATCCGGCCAAAGCTGGCAGACGCTGGCGTCATCAGTGCGCAATCCAATTGTCCAGTTGGCGGCCCGACCAACTGACAACCTCTGGAGCCTAGCGGCTCCAAACCCTTGCGCGCAGTGTGGAGTGAATGCCCCGTTCCTGACAAGTAACACTTCGGCTCGCGGCCATTTTTTCCGAAGCTGATTCCGCTGAACTGCTCGACGCCTCCGTGGCGATGCGCTACAAACCTGCGCCGATGGAAACCTTGGCCACCGTCTTCTTCGCGCTCGCCGTGCTGCACACCTTTGCGGTGAAGCGCTTCGCGCACTGGGCACACCAGCATCCGCCCGGCTCGGTGCGGGAGAACCTGCTGCACTTCCTCGCCGAGACAGAGGTCGTCTTCGGCCTGTGGGCGGCGGCTTTGTTCCTTGGCATCGCCGTGTTGAAAAACTCGGTCGTTGATGCCGTCGCTTACATCGAGGGATTGAACTTCACGGAGCCGAAATTCGTGCTCGTGGTGATGGTCGTGGCCGCCACGCGGCCCGTCGTGCGGCTGGTCGAGGCGCTCATTGTCTTCGCCGCTCGGCGGCTGCCCTGGCCGGCGGGCATTTCGTTCTACGTGGCCGCGCTGGTGCTTGGGCCGTTGCTTGGCTCGCTCATCACCGAGCCGGCGGCCATGACCCTGCTGGCCCTCGTGCTCAGGCGCCGTTACTTCGACCGCGGCATCTCGGAAAAACTCGCCTATGCCACGCTCGGGCTGCTCTTCGTCAACATTTCCATCGGCGGCACGCTCACGCATTTCGCCGCGCCGCCCGTGCTCATGGTCGCCGCCAAGTGGAACTGGGACACCCCGTTCATGTTCGCGACCTTCGGCTGGCGCGCAACGGCGAGTTGTGCGGCCTCCACCGCGCTGATGGCGTTCTGGTTTCGCAAGGAACTCGCAGCGGTGACCTTCGAGGAAGACAAGAGCACCCCGGTGCCGGCCTGGCTGACCGCAACGCATCTCGTGTTCCTCGGGCTGGTCGTGGGGTTTGCCCACCACCCGGAAGTGTTCTTTGGCGTCTTCGTGTTGTTCCTCGGCATCGTGTCCGCCACGCGCGAGCATCAAGACGACCTGAAGCTGCGCGAAGGCTTGCTGGTCGGCTTCTTTCTCGCGGGACTCGTCACGCTCGGCTCGCTCCAAGCTTACTGGCTCAAGCCGCTCATCCAAAGTCTCGGCGGCAGCGCCCTGTTCTTCGGTGCCACCGGCCTGACGGCGCTCACAGACAATGCCGCCCTCACCTACCTCGGCTCCTTGGTCGAAGGCATCTCCGACGAACTCAAATACGCCCTCGTCGCCGGCGCGGTGACGGGCGGTGGCCTCACGGTCATCGCAAACGCGCCCAACCCGGCAGGCGTTGGAATCCTGCAAGAGGCGAAGTCGTTTGGCGACGAAGGCATCAGCCCGTTGGGCCTCTTTCTGGGCGCTCTCACGCCCACCTTGGTGGCCGTGGTGTTCTTCTGGCTCCTGCGCTGAAGTGTCTCCCGCACTTTGCAGCCTGGATTTGTTCGTGAACTGACGCTGCACACATCGCGTCCAAACCACATGAAACTCCAAAGCCCCCACCCTGACCGCGATTACTGGATTGCGATCAGTCTCTTCGCTTTCTGCACCTTCATGTTCATCATGGTCAACCGCACGCCAAACGACGGGCGCCATCAGTTGAAGTTCTGGCTTGGTTATCTCGCGTCCGACAAGCCCGGGCGCCGCGAGCTGGCCGCCGTCCACCTGCGACAGGAGAGCCGCAAGGTTGTGCCGCACCTCTTGCGCATGGTCGAGTCCAGCGACACCAACCTCCAGGCGCAGGCCGTGCTTGCCTTCACCGCCATGGATGGCCACGCGCGTCCCGCCATCCCAGAGCTGGCGAAACTGCTGTGGAACGACACGTCTTCCCTTGCTGCCGCGCGTTCCCTGGCCGGCATCGGGCGCGCTTCCTTACCCGCGCTGACCAATGCGCTCGACTCACCTGTGCGCTACGTCCGCAGCAACGCCGCCCGGGGCATCGGCCTGCTCCACGCGGACGCCCGCCCGGCGGTTCCATTGCTCGTGAACGTCCTCGCCGACAGGGATGAAACCCTCCGGTGGGCTGCCTCGCGGGCTTTGGGCCACATCGCGGCAGAGCCGGATCAAGCCGTCCCCGCGTTGGTTTACCGACTTGACGACCAAAGCTTGGAAGTGCGGAAGATGGCCATTATCTCCCTGGGTAAATTTCATGGCCGCGCCAAGGCGGCGGTCCCGGCGCTGCGCCACAAGGTGCTCTGGGGCGTCAATCAGGACATCCGCAACGCCGCTGTCTTTGCGCTCAAGGAAATAGTCCCGACTGCGCCTGCCACGTCGGACATGAACTGACCTCGAACGCCGGATGGCGGAGTTTTTTGCCTCACCGCCCGGTCAGTTTTTGATTCGAACGGCAGCACGTTGCCTCAGTGGGGTGCTCCACCCCAACCCCCGATCAGGTCAGGGCG
>JBAYGL010000216.1:0-8641 GCA_041666725.1 Limisphaerales bacterium | reverse complement strand
TCGCCCTGCTCGACGCACAGCGCGCCGTGAGGCTCGTCCGCCACCGGGCGGCGGAGTGGGGCCTGGACCCGCGCAAGATTGGCGTGACCGGTTACTCCGCCGGGGCGAACCTCGCGATGAACCTCGCCGCAAACTTCGACCCCGGCAACGCGAACGCCACCGATCCCGTCGAACGCGTCAGCTGCCGGCCCGACTTCGCCGTGGGCCTGGCCACCTGGCATTGGCGGCGGAAGGAATCGCCCTTCACCTTTCGCAAGGACACGCCGCCGGTCTTTCTCGTCCACGCGACGAACGATGGCATCAAGGGCGGCGCGCCCATCGAGATGCCACGCGCCATCAGGGCGGACCTTGAGAAACTCGGCGTGCCCGTGCGCATGGAAATCTTCGACGAGGGCGGGCACGGCGTTGGCAACTTGATTCCGGAGCGCGTGAAAAACGGATTTCCGCCTGCCAAGTGGCCGGAGTTGCTGCTAGATTGGCTCGCCGGCCGGACCGGAAAGTGAGATTCCTCCGGCGGACAATTGAAAACTGAACGCCATGTCTGACGACCTCAACGACCTGTATCAGGAAGTCATCCTGGAGCACGCGAAAAGCCCGCGGAACTTCAAGGTGCTGCCCGACGCCAACCGCGTCGCCCACGGCACCAACCCGCTGTGCGGCGACAATTACACCGTCTATCTCGTCATGGACGGCGACGTGGTGAAGGACGCGAGCTTCCAAGGCTCCGGCTGCGCCATCTCGAAGGCGTCGGCGTCGCTGCTCACCAGCACCATCAAGGGCAAGACTCGCGCGGACGTGGAGGCGCTCTTCGGCAAGGTGCATGACATGGTCACCACCGGCCACGCGGACGACAGCATGGGCAAGCTCGCGGCGTTCGCGGGCGTGCACAAGTTCCCGGCGCGCGTGAAGTGCGCCATCCTTTCCTGGCACGCGGCCAAGGCGGCGGTGGCCGGCGGAGGAACGGTGAGCACGGAAGGCGACGAGCCGAAGGCGGAGTGACTGCCCGCGAAATACGCGAAACAACGTGAATGAATGCTGGAAGCGAAACGAAGCGAAGGCAGCTCGGTGAACCGGTTGGGCAAGCCGGAGCACGGTCGCACGAAGAACAATTCGTGAGGGCCTTCATTTTGCCTGAAAAGCAAGACCGCTGGCTGGCCCTACTGGCGAAGCCGAAGCGGAGAAGTGACATTACTCACTCGTTGGCTCATTCACGCGACATTGATGAACGCTGGGCCATTCCGATTCAATCTGCTGACCAAACCGCAGCAGGAGTTTCCAAACTGCTTGCCACGAAGAGAGCGCCAAAGTTGTGCTATGTGATTTCGGAGTCCGGCGAAATGGATGGACGTGAAATGAATTTGGAAGAGGCCATTGATGCAGTGCTTGGCATGGGCTTGGGCGCAATTGTTTCCTGCATCCCAGGACGCCTTGCCTACTACGAGTCTGAATTCCGAACTCGATTCTTTTTGGAACGCAAACAGTGACATTTGATTTATGCACTCCTACGAAACCGTCACCCTCACCCGCGACGTGGACGCCACGCGCATTCCCTCCGGCGACAAGGGCTTCATCCCCAAGGACACCGAGGTCACCATCACGCAGGTGCTCGGCGGCGCTTACACCGTGCAGTTCATCGGCGGCCTCGCGCGAATCGAGGGCAAGGACGCCGACGCGCTCGGCAAGGTGCCCGTGGCCGCCACCGCCGCCGCGACGCCCGCGCCCGCCGGCCCGGTCACGAAGGAGGCGCTCGTCGAGCAGGTCTGGACCGCGCTGCGCACCTGTTACGATCCGGAAATCCCCGTCAACATCGCCGACCTCGGCCTCATCTACACCTGCGACCTCACCGAGCTGGGCGCCAACAGCTACAAGGTGGACGTGAAGATGACGCTCACCGCGCCGGGTTGCGGCATGGGCCCGGTGCTGGTGCAGGACGTGCAGAACAAGCTCCTCTGCCTCGAAGGCATCGACGATGTGGCCGTGGAGCTGGTCTGGGACCCGCCGTGGAACCAGGGCCTGATGACCGAGGCGGCGAAGCTGCAACTTGGGCTGATGTGACATGGAGCAGGTGAGAAAGTGGAAAAGCGGGAAAGTGGGCCGTGCGCTCCGGACACCACTGTGCGCGCCTTCTCCCTTCCGCTGCGGAGGGGAGAAGGTGGCCGCAGGCCGGATGAGGGGTGGGGCCACCAACGCCCGCGCACGTAACCCCTCACCCCAACCCTCTCCCCTCCTCCGAGGAAGGGAGAGGGAGCCGAAGCGCGGCGTTCACTCGCACGCACTCACGCCTGCTCACTTTCTCACTCTCCCACTTTCTCACTTTCCATTCCGATGACTCACTCAACTCCAGACTGGTCCGCGCTGCGCCGCGACTTCCCCATCCTTGACCAACAAGTCCACGGGCATCCGCTCGTTTACTTTGACAACGCCGCCACCTCGCAGAAGCCGCGCGCGGTCGTGGACGCCCTCGTGCGCTACTACGAGCGCGACAACGCCAACGTCCACCGCGGCATCCACGAGTTGAGCAACCGCTCGACCAACGCCTTCGAGGCGGCGCGCGAGCGGACGCGCAAGTTCATCAACGCCCGCAGCACCGAGGAAATCATCTTCACGCGCGGCACCACCGAGGGCATCAACCTCGTGGCCAACGCGTGGGGCGGGAAGTTCATCAAGGCCGGCGATGTCATCCTGCTCACTGAGATGGAGCACCACAGCAACATCGTGCCGTGGCAGATGCTCGCCGAGCGCACCGGCGCGAAGCTCCGCTACATCCCCATCACCGGCGACGAGGGCTTGCTGGACCTGGACAAGCTGGATTCGCTGCTGACGCCCGAGGTGAAGCTCTTCGCGATGGTCCACATCTCGAACGCCCTCGGCAGCGTCAACCCCGTCGCCGACCTCTGCGCCCGCGCGCGGAAGCTGGGCATCACGACCCTCGTGGACGGTGCGCAGAGCGCGGGCCACATGCCCGTGGACGTGCAGGCCATCGGATGCGACTTCTACGCGTTCAGCGGCCACAAGATTTGCGGCCCCACCGGCATCGGCGCGCTCTACGGGCGCAAGGAAGTTTTGGAGAACACACCGCCGTGGCACGGCGGCGGCGAGATGATCGCCACGGTGGATTACTTCAAGAGCACGTGGAACACGCTCCCGCACAAGTTCGAGGCCGGCACGCCGGACATCTCCGGCCCCATCGGCCTGCACGCAGCCCTCGACTACCTCGACACCGTGGACCGCGAAAACATCTTCCGCCACGACCTCGAACTGGCCACCTACGCCTACCAGCGCCTGGGCGAATTAAAAGGCGTCCGCCTGTTCGGCCCCAAGGGCGAGCGCGGCGGTCTCGTGAGCTTCCTCCTCGACGACGTCCACGCGCACGACGTGGTGACCATCGCCGACCGTTACGGCGTGGCCCTGCGTGGCGGACACCACTGCACGCAGCCGCTGATGAAGAAACTCGGCGTCCCCTCGACCGCCCGCGCGAGCTTCTACTTCTACAATACCCGCGCTGAGGTGGACCGATTCATCGAAGTGGTGCGGGAGATACAGAAATTCTTCGGGGTGTGAGCTGACGGGGACTGAAGGCCGGAGGGAAACTGCGGTCAGTGCCACTTTTGCAGCTCGATGATGTTGCCCTCCGGGTCGGTCAGGTAGATGAGCGTGAGCCGACCCGCCCCCGGGATGTCCAAGGTCACGAGCTGCCCGACTTCCCTGCCGCCCCACGAGAGGATTTCCTTCCGCTTCGCCTCCACGTCGGGAACTTCGAAGGCGAGGTGCGCGAAGCCCGGGCGGTTCAGGCAGGTCGGCAGCAACGGCTCGTTCTTCTCGTAGCTGAAAATCTCGATGGTCGGGCCGCGTTCGCCGTGGCCGGGCAGGCGCAGGTGCCGCCCGCGAATCCGCGCGCCGGGCATCGCCGTGAGCGCGTCGGTGTGCGGCCCGTGGTGATCGCGCTCGGAACTCACCGGCTCGCAGGCGAAGACCTGCGTGTAAAAATCCGCCAGCCGACGCCAGTCGTTGGCGATCAAGTTGGTGTGGGCGTAACGGATGCCGGAGGACGCGGTGGTTTGCATGGGCGATGTGCGGCGACTCTGCCGACGGAGGCGGGCGCACGTCAACTGCCGCGCGGACATTCGCCTTGCCGCCCTGCCGTGCGAACCCAAGACTTGCTTCCGTTGCGCCATGAACCAACTCCTTGAACGACGTTTTCAGCTCGCTGCCAACGGCACCTCCGTCCGCACCGAACTTGTCGCCGGCCTGACGACATTCCTCACGATGGCCTACATCATCTTCGTGCAGCCGGCGGTGCTCTCGGGCGCGATGTTCGGCAGGCCCACGGGCATGGACTTCGGCGCGGTGACGACGGCGACGTGTCTCTCCGCCGCGCTGGCCACCGCGATCATGGCGCTCTACGCCCGCTACCCCATCGCGCAGGCGCCGGGCATGGGCGAGAACTTCTTCTTCGTGTTCGGGGCGATCCCGGCGGCCGCGGCGGCGGGCTACGCGAACTCATGGCAGGTCGCGCTCGGCGTGGTGTTTGTCTCCGGCGTGCTGTTCCTCGTGCTGTCGCTGTTCCGCGTGCGCGAGACGCTGCTCGACGCGTTGAGTCCGAGCATGAAGAACGGCATCGCGGTCGGCATCGGCCTCTTCATCGCGTTCATCGGCCTGCAAAACGCAGGCCTCATCGTGAAAAGCCCGGCCACCGGCGTGACGCTCAACCACCACCTCGGCTCGCCCGACCTCATCATCTTCTTCACCGGCCTGTTTGTTGCGGCGGCCTTGCACGCGCGCAAGGTGCGCGGGGCCATCCTCTGGGGCATCGCCGGCGCCACGCTGCTGGCCGTGGCCTTCAAGCTCGCGCTGCCCAGCCTGCCGGACAGCATCGCCACCTCGAAGGAAATCACCGAGTCGTTGCTGGTGAAACGCTTCGCCCTGGCGGACAAACTCATCGCCGCGCCGCCGTCGCTCGCACCGACGTTCCTCCAGATGGATGTGCGTGGCGCGCTTTCGCCGGCGATGCTGCCCTTCGTCATCGTGTTCCTCTTCATGGTGCTGTTCGACACGGTGGGCACGCTCGTCGGCGTGGGCGAACAGGCCGGGTTCATCAAGGACAACCAGCTGCCCCGGGCGAAGGAAGCCTTCGTCTCGGATGCGCTGGGCACCACGGTGGGCGCGTGTCTCGGCACCAGCACGGTGACGAGCTACATCGAGAGCGCGACCGGGGTGGCTGCCGGCGGGCGCACCGGCCTGACGAGCCTCACCACGGCGGCGCTGTTTCTGCTCGCGTTGTTCTTCAGCCCCATCATCGCGATGATCGGCGGCTACGCGCCGCTGACCGCGCCAGCGCTCGTGCTCGTGGGCGCGATGATGCTGCGCAACGTCAGCAAGATCGACTGGGACGACCACACCGAATCGGTGCCCGCGTTCCTGACGCTGGTGGGTGTGCCGCTCGCCTACTCCATCGCCGACGGGCTGGCGCTGGGCTTCATCAGCTACTCCGTCATCAAGCTCCTCACCGGCAAGGGCCGCTCGGTGCATTGGATCCTCCACCTGCTGGCGGTGCTGCTGGTGATTTACTTCGTGGCGGTGCGGGCACGGCTGGGTTGAGCGGGGCGCAGCCCAGGTTCTTGCCGGGGTCCTGCGGAGAATCCCAACGGGATTCAGACCCTCAGCCCAAGGTTGCCGAGTCAGACGAGGCTACCTTGGGATCGGAAACAAGAGGGAAACCAACCCCAACGGGGTTGCGACGGATCAGGTAACTGGCGGCCACAACCTCGTTGGGGTTGCAGGCTTGCCTGTCTGCTTCCCCAAGGTAGCCGCAAAGGCGGCAACCTTGGGCTTTGAGCCACAGCCCCGTTGGGGCTGGAAAACTGAGATCGCGTCTCATGGCCTTGCTCGACAAGGTTGAAGTCCTTTCCCGCTCAGGCGTAACATCCGCGCGCCCGGCTCGAACTTACTCCTCAATGAACAAACTTTTCTCAACGCTCCTCTGGCTTGGCGTCGCCGCCCTCGGCGCGGGGGCCTACGCCACCATCGCGCTGCGGCGCGGCGAGCCGCTCAACTCGATCTACATCCTCGTCGCCGCGCTCTGCACCTACGCGGTGGGCTTCCGCTTCTATTCCAAGTGGATCGCCGCGAAGGTGATGATGCTCGACGACCGCCGCGCGACGCCCTGCGAAGTCAACGATGACGGCCATGATTTCGTGAAGACGAACAAGTGGATCGTCTTCGGCCATCACTTCGCGGCCATCTCAGGACCGGGGCCGCTCGTGGGGCCGGTGCTGGCGGCGCAGTTTGGTTATCTGCCAGGAACGCTGTGGATTCTCATCGGCGTGGTGCTGGGCGGCGCGGTGCAGGATTTCGTGATTCTCTTCTGCTCGATGCGCCGCAACGGCCGCTCGCTCGGCCAGATGGTGAAGGAGGAGTTGAACTCGGTCGCCGGCGTCATCGGCCTCGTGGCGATTCTGGCCATCATGGTCATCCTGCTCGCGGTGCTGGCGCTGGTGGTGGTGAAGGCGCTGGCGGAAAGCCCGTGGGGCGTGTTCACCGTCGCGGCGACGATTCCCATCGCGATGTTCATGGGCGGCTACCTGCGCTGGTGGCGCGTGGGAAAGGTCATGGAGGTTTCCGCCATCGGCGTCGTGCTGCTGCTGCTGGCCGTATGGGGCGGGCAGTTCGTCCACGCGCACGCGGACTGGGCGAAGCTCTTCACGCTGAAGGCCGAGCCGCTCGCGTGGTCGGTCATCATTTATGGCTTCGCGGCGAGCGTGCTGCCGGTGTGGCTGCTGCTCGCGCCGCGCGACTACCTCAGCACGTTCATGAAGCTCGGCACCATCTTCGCGCTGGTCGTCGGCGTGTTTGTCGTGCTGCCTGACTTGAGGATGCCGGCGGTCTCGAAATTCGTGGACGGCTCGGGGCTCGTGGTGGCGGGCGCGCTCTTTCCCTTCTGCTTCATCACGATCGCCTGCGGCGCGATCAGCGGGTTTCACACGCTCATCTCCAGCGGCATCACGCCCAAGATCATCACGCGCGAAAGCTACGCGAGGTCCATCGGCTACGGTGCGATGTGCCTGGAATCCCTCGTGGCCATCATGGCGATGATCGCCGCCTGCACGCTCGATCCCGGCGTGTATCTGAGCATGAACGTGAAAGGCTCCGGCGCGACGCCCGAGGCCGTGGCGACGGACACGATTGCGAAGGTGGAGAAGTCCGGATTCACCGTGCTGGCCCCGGACCCGGCGGCAGCGGGCAAGTTCAAGGAAATCCCCGTGACCGTCTCCGCCACGCAGATGACGGAACTCGCCAAGGAAGTCGGCGAACACACGCTTTACGGCCGCACCGGCGGCGCGGCGACGCTCGCGGTGGGCATGGCGAACATCTTCTCCAAGGTCACGCACGGGCGGTGGCTGGACATCTGGTATCACTTCGCGATCATGTTTGAGGCGCTGTTCATCCTCACCACGCTCGACGCCGGCACGCGCGTGGGCCGCTATCTGATTCAGGACGCGCTCGGCCACGTCTGGAAACCGCTCGGCGACACCAAGGCCATGGGGGCGAACCTCTTCGCCAGCGCGCTCGTCGTGATGGGCTGGGGCTACTTCCTCATTCAAGGCGTGCGCGATCCGCTCGGCGGCATCAACTCGCTCTGGCCGCTCTTCGGCATTGCAAACCAGCTGCTGGCGAGCATCGCGCTATGCCTGGCGACGACGGTGATTTTGAAAATGCAGCTCCGTAGCCGCCGAGGTCAGGAGGCGGACGGAACCGTGGACACAACAAAGACTCCGCCTCCTCACGTCGGCGGCTACGGGAAACCGGTCTTCGCGCTGGTCACGCTCATTCCGCTGGTCTGGCTGCTCTCGGTGACGCTGACGGCGGGCTACCAGAAGATCTGGCATCCCAAGCCCAGCATCGGCTTCCTCGCGGCGGCGGATGGCTTGGAAAAGGCGAAGCCCGATTTGGAGAAGGCCATCGAAGCTGCCAAGGCCACAGGTGTGGGTGAGGGCGTCGCCAAGGCGGAAACAGCCTTGAAGAACAACCGCACGCTACGCTTCAACATGCAGCTCAACGCCGTGGTGGCCGGCACGTTCATGACGCTGGTCATCGCCATCGTGCTCCTGAGCATCTACGAATGGCTGTCGCTCCTGGCCAAGCGCCGCGAGCCGAAGCTTTCCGAAACCGAGCCGGTCTGGCTGCCGGACTACGCCGTGGCCGAGGGCAAGCCGGTGCAGTGGTGGAACATCTTCGCGCTGGGATTCCTGCTCTTGAAAGAAATCAGCGGCGAAGCCGCCGTGGACCGCGCGCAAGCCTGCATCCCGCGCAAGGTGGACCTGCTCGGCGGCAGCAAGGCGATGGCGAAGGAACAGCGCGCCCAAGCCTACGTCGCGGCGGCGGAGAAGCGCTTTGATGGCGGGCCGAACCGGTGTTGCTGATGCCAGTTCCCAGTATTCAGTGTTCAGTAATCAGTAACCGGAACATCGTGGCCGTCCGAATGAATCAACTCCCATTGAACACTGAAAACTGATTACTGAACACTGGCCCATGAAACTCGGCCTCTTCGGCGGTTCGTTCGACCCCGTCCACCTCGGGCACCTGCTCGTGGCGCAGGCGGCGTGCGAGGAGTTCGGGCTGGACCGGCTGTGCTTCATCCCGG
>JBAYGL010000215.1:0-8678 GCA_041666725.1 Limisphaerales bacterium | reverse complement strand
CAAGCAAAGCTGCGGCTGCGGGAAATCATTTGAGGCTTAGGCACGGCGCACCGCGCCGGAGCGTTTCAAAATCAGGGGGTTGCCAAGTCTTGACTCGTCCGTATTATCCCCGCGCGACCAACAATTCATAATGCGGCAATTCATCACCATCGCCACGAATGCGTTCATGGAGTTGGTGCGTCAGCCGAGCTTCCTGCTGCTGGCGACAGGGTCCTCGCTGTTCATCATTTTCCTGGCCGCGGTGCCTTACTTCGCCATGGGCGAGGACACCAAGCTGGTCAAGGACAGCGCGCTGGCGGTGATGATGATGATCGGCCTGTTTGTGTCAGTCCTGAGCGCGTCTGCATCGGTTGCGCACGAAATCCGCACCGGGACGGCGCTGGCGGTGCTGGCCAAGCCGGTGGGACGCGCGCAGTTTCTCCTGGCCAAATACTGCGGGCTGGCGGCAGCGCTGACGGTGCTGGCCTACGTGAACACCCTCGCGTCGCTCCTGGCAAGCCGGATGGCGTTCGACGCCTATGGGGATGCTGATCTGGTCGGGACGGGAATATATTGCGGGTCCGTGGCTCTGGCTTACGTGCTGGCCGGATTCACCAATTACTTTTTGCGCCGTCCCTTTACGTCGGACGCGGTGCTGTTCCTTGCGGTGCTCACGACGCTGGCGTTCACCTGGCTGGCATTCTTCGTTGAGCTCAAGCGCCCGGGTGGCGAACCGGGGATGTATAAGGTGGACTGGCGCCTTTTGCCGGCCTGTGTGCTGGTTTTGATGGCCTTCCTGCTGCTGGCCGGGCTGGCGCTGGCCTGCTCCACCCGTTACGACACGGTGCCGACCCTGGTGATCTGCACGGTTTTGTTCATGCTGGGACTGATGAGCGATTACATGTTTGGCCGCCGGGCGGAGGCCGGTTCGTGGTGGGCGACGGTCTTCCACACGGTGCTTCCAAACTGGCAGCTGTTCTGGCTGGCGGATGCGATTGAAGGCACCCGCTCGCACGCCATTCCGGGAGTGTGGGGCTACGTTGCCAAGGCCGGGGCGTATGTGGTTGGCTATTTGGGCGCGTCGCTGGCCGTCGCGCTGATGTTGTTTGAAGACCGAGAGTTGAGCTGAACTCAGATGGAACGCAACTTACAACAGACCGGGCTGGTCAACCTCCTCATTTCGCTGGTCGCCGCCGCCGTCGGCACCTACATCTCGCGACAAACCGCGTCGCTGACCGACGAGGTGGTCAGCGTGTTCCTCGGGCTGGGCTTTCTCGTGACCCTGTTCAGCTATTTCCAGATGCGTCTGGAAGCCCGTGAAAAGCTCGAAAAACTCGAACTCGATGAGCTGGCCAAGTCCGCACGCAGCACAACCCTGTTTGAAGGCACGGACGCCGAGGCCTTCCCGGCCCGGCGGGCACGGGAACAGTTCGAGCGGTGGCTCGTGCCGGGCTTCTGCATCCTGTTGCTGATACTTCAGGGTCTTACGGTTTGGTGGGTCTGGAACAAGACCCTCAACCCCGTGGCTGCGGTGGTGAAGGGCTCGCTGCTGCCGATGATGGCGTCCTTCTTTGGCTTCCTGTTCTTCCTCCAATTCCTCCCGGGCCGCTACTCCGTGAACGTCGCCCGGCTGGAGGGCCAGCGCCTGATCCGGCCCGGCGGCAGCTTCCTCCTGCTCGGCGCCTACCTGAGCCTGCTCGCCGCCGGGGGCAATGTGGCCATCCACTTCGCCCATGCCAGGACCGACCTCTACCTCGCCCGGGCGCTGTGCGTCGTCCTGACGGTGCTGGCCGTTGAAAACCTTTTCACGCTCATCTTGGAAATCTACCGTCCGCGCGTCCGCGGGCAGGTGGCGCGCGTGCTCTATGAGAGCCGCCTTGTCGGCCTGTTGAGCCAGCCGGAGAGCCTCTTCACCACGGCAGCCCACGCACTGGACTACCAGTTTGGCTTCAAGGTCTCCGAAACGTGGTTCTTCCAGTTCCTCCAGAAAGCCTTCGTCTGGCTGCTGCTGGTGCAGTCGGGGATGCTCTGGCTGTCCACGAGCTTCGTCTTCATCGAGCCCGATGAGCAGGCGCTTCTGGAACGCTTCGGCACGCCCGTCGGGGAAGAGCTCAACCCCGGCTTCCACATGAAGCTCCCCTGGCCGATGGACACGGTCTATCGCTTCCAGACCCATCGCGTGCAGACCTTCACCGTGGGTGTCGTGCCCAAGGAGGGCGAGGCCGAGGAATCGACCATCGTCTGGACCAAGAGCCATTACAAAGAGGAGTTCAACCTGCCCGTTGCGAACAAGGAAACCCTCTCCACCACCTCTTCCACCGACAAGAAGGCTGCGCCGCCGGCAAACCTCGTCACCGCCAGCGTCCCGGTGCAATACCGCATCAAGGATGTCGCCGCGTGGGCCCGGGGCCATTCCAGTCCGGACGAACTTCTCGAGCGCCTCGCCACGCGCGAAGTCGGCCGCCACCTCGTCAGCGTCGATTTCTTTGATTTCATGTCCTTTGGCCGCCAAAAGGCCGCCGAAGTCCTGCGGGCCAACATCCAGAAGGCCGCCGACGCCGCGCATCTGGGCGTGGACATCCTCTTCGTGGGACTTCAGGACGTGCATCCGCCTGTCAGCGTGGCCGAGGCCTATGAGGCGGTCATTGGCTCGAAACAGCGGCGTGAGGCAAAGATACTGACCGCGCAGGGCGATGTCGCAAAGATCGATGCCTTCGCCACGGCCGAGGCGCACAAGGTCATGGACGCCGCCCGTTCCTTCGAGGTCCGCCGTGTGGCGGAGGCCGGGGCGATAGCCGGTCAGTTTCGGCATCAGATCGCCGCGTTCGAAGCCGCCCCCACGGTTTATCCGCAGCGCATCTACCTTCAGGCCTTCGCCAAGGCCATTGGCAAGTCGCGCAAATACATCATCGCGACCACCAATGCCAACGAGATGATCCAGCTCAACCTCGAGGACAAAGTCCGGCAGGATCTCCTCGATGATGTCACCATTCCAGCAAAGAAATGAACCGCAGGAACAGCATCACGACCGCAGGCGGCAAGTCCCTCCGGACTCCGGCCCGCCCGCTTTCCCGTGTCCCTGATCCTGCCCTCCAATCTCAGATCGATTCCTGAATATGCGCAACCCAGTCACATTCGTTGTTGGCGTCGTCATTCTCGCCATTTTCGGCTCCATCTCGTTCTTCTACCAGGTCCGCCAGAGCGAGGTGGCCTTCAAGACCACGTTCGGCAAGGCCGACACGGAGGTCGTCTCCTCCGGCCTCCATGTGAAGGCACCGTGGCCCATCCAGAAGGTCCACAAGTTTGACGCCCGCATGCACAACTTCGAGGGTAAGTTCGAGGAGACCCAGACCGCCGACGGTTACAACCTGCTCGTCCTCGTTTACGCAGGATGGCGCATCGCCGAGCCCCAGAAATTTCACAGCAGTTTCCCCGGGGGTGCGGATGATGCAAAGCGCAGCCTCGAGAGCCTCGTTCGCAGCGCCAAGAACGCCGCCGTGGGCCGCCACGCCTTCGGCGACTTCATCAATACCGATCCCGCGCAGCTCAAGTTCGACAAGATCGAGGAGGAGATGCTCACGGAGGTCGCCAGCGCGGCGAAGGCCAAGTTCGGCATGGAGGTAAAATTCCTCGGCATCAAGCGCCTCGGCTTCCCCGAAAGCGCCACCCAGAGCGTCTTCGAACGCATGAAGGAGGAACGCCAGCGCCTGGTGAAGCAGTTCGAGGGCGAAGGCGAACGCGAGGCCGCCATCATCCGCTCGGAAGCCGACCGCAAGCGCAACGAGCTCCTTGCCAAGGCCGATGCCGATGCCACCAAGCTCCGCGGCCAGGCCGAGGCGGAAGCCGCAAAAGCCTACAAGACGCTGGAGCAAAACCCCGAGCTGGCCGTGTTCCTCCAGAAGCTGGCTTCGATGGAACAGGTCTCCAAGGAACGCGCCACATTGATCCTGGACCAGAACACGCCGCCCTTTGATCTGCTCCGCGCGAACACTGCGCCCGTCCGCCCCGCCGGCAAGAAGTAAGCCCGACGCACTCCTGCCATGAGCGATCACGACCATTCTCATTCGCACGGGCCCAACGACCACAGCCACAGCCACGGTCCGGGCACGGACGATCATTCGCATTCCCACAGCCACGGTCCCGGCGATGAGCCCCGTCACCGCGCCGCCGCTTCGCCCGAGCCGGCCCCGGAGTCACCGATGGAGGACTCCAGCACGCAGGCCCTTTCCGATGCGCTCAAGAGCAGTTTCGTTGTCGTCCGCGTGGTGATGGCCGGGCTGATCATCCTCTTTTTCGCCTCCGGCATCTTCACCGTCGGCCCGCAGGAAATCGCCATCAAGCTCCTCTTCGGCGCGCCCACCGGCACCGGCAATGCCGCCCTGCTTCAGCCCGGGCTGCACTGGTCCTTCCCGTATCCGGTCAACGAGATCGTCAAAATTCCCAAAGGCCAGGTCCACACGGTCGTCTCCAGCGTGGGCTGGTATCCGGTGACGAGGGAGCAGGAACTCAGCGGCCAGGAGCCGGCCGCCGGCGGCTCGCTCAATCCTTCCACCGACGGCTACTCGCTCACCGCTGACGGCAACATCATGCACGTCCGGGCGACGCTCCGATACTACATCGCCGACCCTGTGAAGTATGAATTCGGGTTCGCGGCCACCTCGAACCTGGTGCAAAACGCCCTCAACAACGCCCTGCACCACGTCTCCGCCGAGTTCACCGTGGACAAGGCCACGCGCCAGGCCATCACCGCCTTCAAGGAGAGACTGATGAACCGCGTGCAACAGCTCGTGCTCGCCCAGGGCCTGGGGATCGAGTTTGACGCGCGGAACTGCGACGTCGTCGCCATCCCGCCGCGCCAGGTGAAGGCCTCGTTTGACGCAGTCCTTGAAGCCGAAAACGGCAAGCGCAGGGCCATCAACGCCGCCGAGGGCGACTCCAACACCACGCTGACCAAGGCCCAGGCCGAGGCGGACGCCATCCGAAACACGGGCCGCGCGGACGCCACGCGGATCGTGCAGACGGCGCAGGCGGACGCGGATTACTTCCTGGCGCGCATGCCGGAGTTCAAGAGCAACCCCAAGCTCTTCCGCGACCGCCGCCTGACCGAGACGATGGCCATCATGCTCACCAACGCGCAGGAAAAATACTTTCTCGTGGAGCGCACCGACGGCACGCCCCGCGAACTGCGCATCCTCCTGAACCGCGAACCGTTGAAGCCCAAACAGCCGTAATCAAAATGCCAGGCTCCAAGCTCCAAGCTCCAAGCTCCAGGCCGGACCCCGGCTTCCGACTGCGTTTGGGATTTGGAATCCGGGGCTTGGAACTTGGAATTTAATCCTATGCAGGTCACCTCCCTCCTCAGCCAGCAGGACGAACACAATCACGCCGATGGTGAGAAGTGCTCCTCGTGCGGGCATGACCACGAGCACGCGTCCCAGCAGCTCAGTGTCACGCTCATCGGCCTCATCCTCATCATCAACTCGTTCATCATCGAGTGGTTCACGGCGAACGGGAAAACCATGGCCGATCTCAGCGCCGGCGTCGGAGCCATCGTGCTCGGCTGGCCCATCGTGGTCGTGGCCGTGAAGGACTTGAAGCGCGGCAACCTCACCACGAACGAGCTTGTTGCGCTTGCCGTGCTCGCGTCCTTCGCCAGCGGACATTATCAGGAAGCCGGCGTCGTGAGCTTCTTCATGCTGCTGGGCCAGATCATCGAGAGCCGCACCGCCGAGGGCGCGCGCCTTTCCATCGAGTCGCTCATCAAGCTCACCCCCACGAAGGCCCGGCGCATCGTCGGCGGCAAGGAGGAGGAAGTCGCCGTCCACCAGCTCGCCAACGGCGACGTCATCCGCGTCCGCCCCGGCGACAACGTGGCCGCCGACGGCCAGATCGTCTCCGGCGAAGGCTCCATCAACCAGGCGAACATCACGGGTGAATCGCTTCCCGTGGACAAAAAGACCGGCGACCAGGTTTTCGCCGGCACCATCAACCTCACGGGCGTCCTCGAAATCAAGGTCACCCGCGCCGGCTCCGACTCCACGCTCTCCCGCGTGCGCGAGCTGATCCTCGCCGCCGAGAAGACGAAGCTCCCCATCATGCGGATCGTGGACCAATACATGGGCTTTTACACGCCGCTGGTGCTGGTCATCGGCGCGCTGGTCTGGGCCTTCACCGGCGAGCTGAGCCGCGTGATCGCCGTCTTCATCGTCGCCTGCCCGTGCGCGTTTGTTCTCGCCACGCCCACCGCGATGGTCGCCGCGCTCTCCGCCGCCGCGCGCCTGGGCATCCTGATCAAGAACGTCGCGGACATCGAACTCGCCGCGAAGATCAACGCCTTCGTCTTCGACAAGACCGGCACGCTCACCACCGGCAAGCTGGCCGTCAGCCGGCTCGCCCCGGCGGCGGGCGTCGCCCCGGCGGACCTGCTCCGGGTCGCCGCAAGCGCCGAGCAGTTCAGCAACCATCCGACGGCCAAGGCGCTGACCGCGCTCGCGCAGGAGGCGGGCGTTCCCCTGAGCGACCCGAAGAACTTCGCCGAGACCGCCGGTCGCGGCGTGAAGGCGAACGTGGACGGCACGGTCGTCCTCGTGGGCCGCGCCCAGTGGCTCAAGGACAACGGCGTGGCCGACGACTTTCTCAAGACCGTGGATGTGAACGAAACCGAGGGCTACAGCCTCCTCTTCGTCTCCCGCAACGGCGCGTGCATCGGCTGGGTGGGCTTGCAGGATGAAACGCGCCACGAAGCGAAGGAAGCCTTGCACGATTTGAAGGACACCGGCGTCCGCCGCGTGGCGATGGTCTCCGGCGACCGCCAGCCCGTTGCCGCCCGGGTGGCGAAGGAAATCGGCGTCGAGGAAGTCGCCGCCGAATGTCTGCCACAGAACAAGGTCGAGTATGTGAAGGCGATGCGGGCCAAGGGCTACCGTGTCGCGGTGGTCGGCGACGGCGTGAACGACGCGCCCGCGCTGGCCGCCGGCGACCTCGGCATCGCGATGGGCGCGGCGGGCAGCGAGGTGGCCATCCACAGCGCCACCATTGCTCTGATGAACAATGACCTGCGCCGCCTGCCGTTCCTCATCCGCCTCTCACGCATGACCCGCAGCGTCATCAACCAGAACTTCCTGCTGGGCATCGTCTTCGTCATCGGCGGTCTGGTGCTCGCTGCGTTGAGCTACATCAACCCCATCGTGGCGGCGCTGATGCACGTCGCCGGCTCGCTGATCGTCGTCTTCAACAGCGCCCGCCTCGTGTGTCAGGGCGAGGAGCTCGAACCCTTCGAGGCCGGAGCCCCCGCAAACCCGCCGGCCGCCGGTGGTGCGAGCAGGCACGAGGCCGCCGGCCAGTTGCAGCCGAAGCTGGCGTGAGAATGCCCGTCGAGTGAACGTGGCGTTCCTTATTCGTATGGTGGATAATACTCGTTGAACTATGACCGCCCTCGATACTCTCCAGCCTGCATCGTCTGAGCGCACCGCCACCGAGGCCGTCATCTCCGTGCGCGGCCTCACCAAGGTCTTCAAGGATTTCTGGGGACGGCCCAAGGCGCGTGCTGTGGACGACGTGAGCTTCGAGGTCCGGCGCGGTGAAATCTTCGGTCTGCTCGGGCCCAACGGTTCCGGCAAGTCCACCACCATCAAGATGCTGCTGGGCCTGCTCTACCCGACCAAGGGCCACATCGAGATTTTCGGCCACTCGCCGCGCCATGTGAAGACCAAGGCCCGCGTCGGCTATCTGCCCGAGGAGAGCTACCTCTACAAGTATCTCGACTCCCGCGAGACTCTGGATTTCTTCGGCAACCTCTTCCAGCTCCCGCCCGAGCAGCGTGACCAGCGGACCGAGCAGCTCCTCGAAATGGTCGGCCTCAACCAGGTCCGCAGCCGCACCGTGGGCGAGTTTTCCAAGGGCATGCAGCGCCGCATCGGCCTTGCGCAGGCGCTCATCAACGACCCCGACCTCGTCATCCTCGACGAGCCGACCGCCGGCATGGACCCGCTCGGCTGCCGCGAAGTGAAGGATCTCATCCTGGCCCTCAAGGCCCGCGGCAAGACCGTCATCCTCAGCAGCCATTTGCTCAGTGACGTCGAAGATGTCTGTGACCGCGTGGTGATTTACTACGGCGGCAAGATTCAGGCCGATGGCACGCTCAAGGAACTCCTCACCGAGCGCGATTCCGTGCGCATCACGCTTCCCATGCAGTCCCGCGAGGTGATGGAAAACATTCTCGGCACAATCCGCCGCGACGTCGCGGCCGACCGCATCCAGCTCGACAACCCGACGCAAAATCTCGAGAGCTACTTTCTCGGCGTGGTGAACCGCGCCCGGGCCAGCGAGCATACGGCCGGGGCGACCAGCGGAAACCTGGTGGCCGAGTATCTGCGGGGCGGAGCCGAGGCGGGCGCCCAGCAACAGGCCCGCGTCCTGGACCGCCTTGTGGCTTCCACTCCCGTGACGGCCACACCCGAGCCCGTCGTGCAGGTTCCGACCGCCGCCGAGATTGAGGCGCAGAAGAAGCTCGCCGCGCTCGCCGCCCCGGTGCCCGCCGTGGTCGAGCCGAAGCCCGAAGCCGCGCCCAAGCCCGTCCTGGATGACGCGAAGGCCAACGAGAAGCTCGCCAATTTGCTGGGCAAGCCGAAGTAGCCGCCATGTCCGCTCACTTTGAAATCCTGAAGCACCCCCATCAGGGCCTGGCTGCCGTGAAGCAT
>JBAYGL010000214.1:0-8728 GCA_041666725.1 Limisphaerales bacterium | reverse complement strand
GCCCCCCGAAGGAGCGCGGCTTTCAAGCCGCAGCAGGGTGGGTGGCGCAGAAACCGCTCGTATTTGCCGGGGCGTTTCGTTCATTCGCAGCCTTCTGCGGCGTGAACGCCGCGCCCCGGGGGGGCAGTGCCCGAATGCGCCCAGCGGCTTGCTGATGCTGCTGTGGAGGTTGACAGGCCGGCCGGCCGCCGCAATGCTGGCCTCTCTAATGGCTTCCGCCGACTGGCTTTTGCCGGTCGGTTTCCCGCGAGGCCGGACAGGGGGCCTGGAGGCCCCCTTCCTTTTTTTGGGTGGATAATCGAAACTTCCACACAAAGACGCGGCGGCAGGTTCCTTGATCCAGCAGGAGAGGGGAAAACGAAATGGCTGCCGTGGGCGTATCTACTAACCGACCGGCTGTCTCTTGCACCGCCAACCGACTGACTCGACTGACCGTTCTGCAACTGACACCATCAACTAACACTTACGTCCACGACAGCCACAACGCAGGATAGCACAAGTTGGCGCGGTGCAAGGGACATTTCTTGAGAATCTGGCGACCGCATTCCCATTTCAGCGAGGCCGGGCTGTTTTTTTGAGCCAGCCGGACAGTGGAAACGAAAATTCGGCAACTTCCGGAAATGCCCGGGATCGCCAATTGAATCGCTGTATTCCACACTGGGTTGCCGATGGCGGAAGCCTGATTGCTCCTGTCGTCGGCAAGATTGAGCCGCATGACACCACTTTTTCAAACGGGCCAGCGATGGATGAGTGAAACGGAACCCGAGCTCGGGCTGGGCGAGGTCCGCTCGGTCACGAACCGCGTGGTCACGATGGTTTTCTCCGCCTCCGGGGAGACGCGCTCCTACGCGCTGGACAGTGCCCCGCTGCGGCGGGTGCGCTTCCGTCCGGGCGATCGGATCCAAACCCGCACCCACCCCGCATTGGTCGTGGAATCGCTCACCGAGCGGAACGGTTTGATCTGTTATCACACGGCAGCGGGTCAGATCTGCGAGACCGGGTTGAGCGCCACGCTCACGTTCAGCCGGCCTGAAGAGCGGCTGGCCAACGGGGTGGTGGACGCTTCGGCGGTGTTCGATCTCCGCTTCGCCGCGTTGCGACACCAGCACCTTCGCCGGCAATCACCGGTCCGCGGCTTCGTGGGCGGACGCATTGATCTTCTTCCGCATCAGCTCTATCTCGCTTCGGAAGTGGCCGGTCGGCTGGCTCCGCGGGTCTTGCTCGCCGACGAGGTGGGTTTGGGGAAAACGATCGAGGCGTGCCTGATTCTGCACAGGCTCCTTCAGACCGGCCGCGTGCGACGGGCGCTGATTCTCGTCCCGGAACCGCTCATTCACCAGTGGTTCGTCGAGCTGCTGCGCCGCTTCAACCTGTGGTTTCACCTCTTCGATGAAGAACGGTGCGCGTCCATCGAGGCAAACGAGCCGGACGCCAATCCGTTTCTTGACGACCAGCTGGTGCTGTGCGGCATCGCGCTGCTGGCGGGCAACGAGCGACGACGCCAGCAGGCTCTGGCTGCCGGCTGGGACATCGTCGTGGTGGACGAGGCACACCACCTCGGCTGGAGCCCCGGTTCCGTCAGCCCCGAATACGCGCTGGTCGAGGCGCTGGGACGGCAAACCCCCGGCCTGCTGCTGTTGACCGCGACGCCCGAACAGCTGGGCATGGCCAGTCACTTCGCCCGGCTGCGGCTGCTGGACCCGGACCGTTACCACGACCTGACGGCCTTCACCCGGGAGGCGGAGCACTATCGCACCGTGGCGGGCATCGCCGGAAAGCTGCTCGCCAGGGAGCCGGTGAACTCAGACGAGGCCGCCCTGCTGGCGGAGATTTTGAAAACGGATGCGCCGGGCGTGCAGGCGAAACTCGCGCGAATTGCGGCGGGCGATGCCGCGCTGCGTGAACAGCTTCTTGGCGACTTGATTGATCAGCACGGGCCCGGCCGCGTGATGTTCCGCAACACCCGCGCTGCGATGAAAGGCTTTCCCCAGCGCACAGTTCACCTGCAACCGTTGTCCGTGCCGACGGGAGCCACGCGCCGCTTTGACGCCCTGGCGGACGAGTTTGCCGCCGACGCGGCCACGGGCTCGGCCGGCGTGTTCGAGCCTGACTTTCGTCACGACGCGCGCGTTGCGTGGCTGGTGGATTTTCTTCGCCGGCAGCCGAAGGAGAAGGTGCTGCTCATCTGCCGCACGCAGGCCAAGGTCACGGCCATCGAGGCGGCGCTCCGGCACCACCTGAACTTCAAGTTCGCGCTGTTTCACGAGGGGCTGCCGCTGGTCCAGCGGGACCGGAACGCCGCGTGGTTTGCCGAGGAGGACGGCGCGCGGCTGCTGCTCTGTTCGGAGATCGGCGGTGAAGGGCGCAATTTTCAGTTTGCGCACCATCTGGTCCTGTTTGACCTGCCTTTCGATCCGGAGCTGCTGGAGCAACGCATCGGAAGGCTGGACCGCATCGGGCAGACGGCGGAGATCCACATCCACATTCCGTTTGTCACGGGCAGTTCGCAGGAGGTGCTGGCCCGCTGGTATGACGAAGGGTTGAACGCGTGCGCGCGAAACCTGCGGGGCGGCCGTGAACTGCTGGAACGGTTCGGAGCGCGCGTCCACGATCTCGCGCAGGACTTCCACGAAACCCAGGCCTCCGCGCGTCCTGAGCTGGAACGGCTCATCGCCGAAACGCGCCTTGCCGCCGGGGAGCTGGCGACGCGGCTGGAGCAGGGCCGGGACCGCCTGCTCGAACTCAATTCATGCCGGCCCGAGGCCGCCGCCCCGGTCGTTCAGGAAATCCGCCGCCAGGATGACGAACGTTCGCTCGAAACCTTTCTCCTCGCGGTCTTCGACCATCACGGCATCCACGTCGAGGAATTGTGGCCGCGCACCTACCGGCTCGGTTCGGCCGGCGTTTTTGCCGATGCGTTTCCGGGACTGCCCGCGCAGGGCCTGACCGTGACCGCCGACCGGCGGCGCGCGCTGGCGCGGGAGGATCTCCAGTTCCTGAGCTGGGATCATCCTCTGGTGACGGCCTCGCTCGACTTGCTGCTGGGCTCCGAACAGGGCAACAGCAGCGTCGCCCACTGGCCGGACGACAAGCTGCGCGGGTTGTATCTGGAGGCGGTGTTCGTGCTGGAGTGCATCGCGCCGCCCGACTTGCACGTGGACCGTTTCCTGCCACCGACGCCCATCCGCGTCCTGGTGGATCACATGGGCAAGGACGAGAGTGTGACGTGGCCGGCGGAGGCGTTCGCGCGGCGGCTCAAGGCCGGCGACGTGCATGCGCTCCTGGACCTGCCCGGCCTGCGTGACGATTTGCTCCCGGAGCTGGTCGGGCAAACGGAGGCGCTGGCGAACCAACGGGCGGCCGCCCTCGTGACGCAGGCTGCGACGCAGGCGAACGGTCAGCTCGACCGTGAAATCACCCGGCTTGCGGCCTTGCAGCGCGTGAATCCCAACGTCCGGCCCGAGGAAGTCACGGCGCTGGTCCAGCAGCAGGCCGCGCTGGCGGAACACATCCGCGCCGCCCGTCTGCGCCTGGACGCCGTCCGGCTGATCCGTCGCGGCCCGGCCTGACCCCTCGGAGGGTGGCCTGTTCCGTCAGGCGCGGGTGTTGGGCAGCAGTTTCTCCCACTCCGCCTCCTTGAAGCCGGCGAGCCCGCCGGCTTCCGTGAGCAGGAAGGGGCGTTTTACCAGGTTGCCGTGCGCAGCGAGCAGGTCGAGGGCTTCGTCCACGGTCAGCTTGGGCAGGCGGGTGGCGAGGTTCATGGCCTTGTAGTCGCCGCCCGAGGTGTTGAACAGGCGGCGGAGGTCGCCACCATAAACCGCCAGCATCCGCTTCAACTCGGCTTTCGTGGGCGGGTGCTCGCGGATCGGGACGGCGTCGAAGCCAAGCCGGCGGGCTTCGAGGAATTTCTTCGCGCGGCGACAGGTGTCGCAGCCTTTGTATTCGTAGAGGCGGAGTTTCATGAGGTGATGCGCCGGGCCCGGGGCTCGGGTGGCACCACGCCATTGAAGAAGCCCGGGCGGGGCCGGGGAAGCCCAAAAAGCGAAGCAGAGACACCTCATGCCCGCCGGCTGCTTGGGACAGGCGGGATGCGCTGCCGTGCTGCGGTAGGAGACGAGGTGACGAGTCTCTGATCGGGTTCCGAGTTTCGCCTTCCGGGTTTGAACCCGCATTCCGAAGTTCAGCCGCGAAAGAGCGCAAAGCACACAGAGGAGCCGGGCCGGGGATGGATGGGAGCGGGAGAACATCCACCTAGTCCGTTTTCTGAAGCCTGTCTTTGTGCTCCATGCGCCCTTTCGTGGCCATTCCATTTAGGAGTTCGGGTTTGAAGTGAGACTCCTCACGTCGTCTCCTACGGAACTGCCCGCCTATCCCGGCCTCATCGTCAAAGACAGTTACTGGCGCTGGCCCAAGCGGGATCTGGCCGGCAATGCCATCGACTTCCATGTCCAAGTCCTTGGCCTCTCCTTCCACGACGCCATGCGCCAGATCACTGGAACCTGATCCGTCCGCTGGCGTCATAACGCTACGACGCCAGTTCGGCCAAAAGCCGGTGCAACGGCAAAATCCCGGCCTCAGAGCCTGTCTGAAAATTGGGAGGGGTCCTGTTTTCGTGGGAAAGGCCGGATGGCAAGGCGCGACGAAGGAAGATACCCGCAGGGGTCTCTGACTGAGGAGCAACGCAGCCAGATGGCCTTTCCCGCGAAAACCCTCCGGGCGGCGCGGTCTTCTGGCGCTGGCCTGCGTTGGCTCGACCGTCACAGCCCGCTGCGGGGATGCTCCGGTCTCGCCGCCTTGGCCAGCACCAAAATCCCGCACCGCAGGACCCCTCCCAATTTTCAGACAGGCTCTTACGACGCCAGCCCGGCAAAACGCCAGCGCAGCGGTCTCTTACGATGCCAATGTGGTGAGAAATACCCCCGTCTCTTGAAAATCCGACAATGAACCCGCTGCGTCACAACCTTACGATCAGAACGCGGCTATTCGGCTGCGAATTACGATGCCAGTGCGGTCAAACGTCCAAAAACCTTGCGATGCCAGTTCGGCCATTTTTACGATGGGAAAAAAATCCGTAACACCAAAACGGCACCTTACGATCAGAGTGCAGCCAAAGATGCCCCGGACGGGAATGAAAACCTCGAAATGGCCCACACGGTCACAGGGCTACGACCCGAGCGTGGTTATTCGGCCACAAAATACGATGGGAACGCGGCCAACCCCAAGAAAACCGTGCGACGCCAGTTCGGCCGTATTTACGATGAGAAAAAAGTGCGTATCAATTTATTCGGTAACAGTGAGCAGACGAACCACGGTGTCACCTAAATCCTTCGGTGTGGCGGTGCAAACCACACGCTTGTCTGGTAAGTGTGGCCTCGAACTGCCTCCTGTTTTGAGACAGGGAGTAACGTGAACCATTGATCCGTCGAATTCGGCGAAACATTCGGTTAATTCGGCTTCAAATTTCCGCCATGACTTTAGGCCAGCAAACTTGAGAAGAATGGGGACAATCCCGAGTCCAGTGGAATGCACCGGAAGTCCATGTTTCGAATGGCTCAAAATCTCCAAGACCGCGCCACCAACCTCTGTCGGATTCTCCAAAGATTCCAACATCCTGATCGGCTCCGCCAACTTGTAAAACTTCGCGTCCGTTTCGTGCATGCAGACAACGAGCAGTTTGTTTTGAGTCTTGTAGATGGTGCATGCCTTCATATTACGGGACTGGTGCGATAAGAACTTTAATATTCGGCCACAATAGCTTCGCCTTAGCAACGAACTCATTTATTACCTGCATCTGCTCAATTGTAGCAGCCCCATCTTCAACCGCCACAAGCAAAACTCGTTGCTCAATCTGATTGGCGGTGACGACGGAGAGTTCCCCAGCATATCTTGCAGAATCACCATTAAATCTGGACAATTTTGAAGCATATCCTTCCAACATACGCGTCAACTTTGCGGCGGACTTGTAAGTGGCAGCGGTTAGGTCAATTGATTTGATTGAGGTAGCCACGCCGTTCACGAGATCATCAATGACCGGAAAATTGGGGACTAGCCTACGCGTTCCGCCAAGGATTCGCCTTTCGATTTCCCATCCCCGGGCAAATATTCCCATGTTCCAAACTGAATCAGAGGCTCTGACGAACGTCTGGCTTGCGCGAATGGCGGAAATTCCCGCTGAGAGCCCTCGTCCGACGTAACTGAAAAGCCCGGGCAACACTGCACCAATTGCCCCGTCTGTGAGGACCCCAAACAGAGTTTCATTAACGACCGTTCCGAAATCTACTCCTATCCGCAACCGCTCCGCCGCATGATAAACCCGGAATGGAGCGCCAATCACCATGTTCATCATGGCCCCGCTGATGGCAGTTGCAGCCAATGTGCTTCCGAGTTCTCCGTCGTGTCCTGACGGGTCGACCATATTAACCGGGTTGTTGGCTGTGTAGAGGTATTTGTGCAGCGAGAGCGGGTCGTCAGTATTCCCCTCGAACGTGTCCATGTTCCAGAACCGGCCGGTGTCGGGGTTCAGGTAGCGGGCACGGTTGTAGTAGAGGCCCAGGTCGGCATCCCATTGTTCGCCTGCATACAAATACAGGTTTGGAGTTTGGAGTTCGGAGTTTGGAGTCCGGGCAATGAGCTTCCCGAACGCGTCATACTCGTAGCTGTCGGTCAACTGCCCGGTGGCATCCGTGAGGAATCGCACGCTGCCGTGTCCGTCGTAGCCGTAGTAGCTCGCTTGCCAGCCAGTCCCGCTCCACCGGTCCTGCGCCAGCAGGTCGTGGCCGTAGGTGTAAACACGGTTGAGAGTCGGGGGTTGAGAGTTGAGGGAGACGTGCTCTTCGAGCACCTGGGCGTAGCCGGTCGGGTTCCGGTCATCCACCAGATACCAGGTGGTGACGGTGTTCGTGCCGTCGGTCACGGACTTGCGCACGCGGTTCCCGTCGCCGTCGTAAAGGATGCTGATGGTTGAGAGTTGAGAGTTGAGAGTCGTCGTGCGGTTGATCAGCCGGTTCTCCGAATCATAGACATCATTGCCCAGTGCCGAGGCGGTGGTGTTGCCGTTGTTGTCCACCGTGTCCGAAGCCAGCCAGTCGTTGGTGGTGCAGGTGGAAGCAGTTGAGAGGACGGAGTTGAGAGTTGAGAGTCGGGAGAGGCGGTTTCCCACGGCGTCGAGCGTGTAACCCACGGAACCGTTCGCCGGGGAGCTGACGGCGCAGAGGATCGCGGCCAGCAGGCAGAGGAGCAGCATTGGGAACCGGAGCTTCACCGGGAGGGGAGCGTGAGGAAAATGGAGTGGTTTGGCGAGTCTGGAAGCGGGCTCTTGCGACCAGAGCCGCAGCCAACAGCCGCCCATTTCGCCGTTGACGCTTCCCTTCGTCGGCCCGTAGGCTTTTTCCATAACTGCGGCGTCGCCTGTTGCGATGCGGCGGAAAGCTCTCATGGCCGAAGGTTACTGCGTCAAATGCAAGGCGAAGAAGGAAATCACCGAAGCCGTTGAGGAGGTGATGAAGAACGGGCGCAAGGCCATCAAGGGCCGCTGCCCGACCTGCGCCACCGTCATGTTCAAGATTCTCGGCGGCAAGGCATCCCCCCCCGCCCCCCCCGCCGCTCCGGCGAATCCAGGCCCGGCCGCTCCGGCAGCCTGATTGTTCCCAGCCCCTCCATTTCCATGGCCCAGCAACTCGCTTACGTAATCGTCACCCCCTATACCCTGTCCAAATCCCGCACCGGCGGCATCCTGGCCAGGCTCATCAGCCGCACCGGATTGGAACTCGTGGCCGCCCGCATGTTTGGCCCGTGTCAGGAACTGGTCGAGGAATACTCCAAGGTCGTCATCTCCGCCGCCGATCCCCAGGACCGCAACGTCCAGCAGCTCATCCACGATTACATCGTCCACGAGCTGGGGCCCGACCCGAAGACGCGCCGCCGCCGCCGTGCGATGATGCTCCTCTTCCGCGGCGAGGACGCCGTGCGCAAGGTCCGGTCCGTCGTCGGCAACATCAGCCATTCCCGCCGGGGCGGTGAGACCATCCGAGACACCTTCGGCGACTACGTTTTGGACGAGCGCGATCACGTCCGCTATTTCGAGCCGGCGGTGCTCGCCGCGCCCAATGCCGAGGAAGCCGGCGTGAAGCTCAAGCTCTGGGCGCGCTACTCCGACGCCGATGGCGGCCTCGTGGATGACTGCGTGGAGCACCCGCCCGGAGAGAAGGTCGAGCGCACCCTCGTCCTCATCAAGCCGGACAACTTCCGCTTCGCCACGGGCCGGCCCGGCAATGTCATTGATTTCTTCAGCCGCACCGGCCTCTACATCGTCGGCATCCGCGTCCTGCACATGAGCACCGAGCAGGCGATGGAGTTCTATGGCCCGGTGAAGGAGTTCCTCCGCACCAAGCTCAAGCCCGTCATCGCCGCCAAGGCCAAGGCCGTCCTGGAAAAGGACCCGGGCATCGGCTTCACCATTCCGCCCGAGGCTGAAGCCCAGCTCGGCGAAATCCTCGGCCCGGTCTTTGGCGACAACCAGTTCGACAACATCGTCCGCTTCATGTCCGGCCGGGCCGAGTCCGAATGTTCGAAGGCCGACCTGGCCGAACCCGGTCCCGAGAAGTGCATCGCGCTCGTTTACGAAGGTGCCAACGCCGTCGCCAAAATCCGCGACGTCCTCGGCCCGACGGACCCCGCGAAGGCGCCCCCCGGCTCCATCCGGCGCGAGTTCGGCTCGAACATCATGGTC
>JBAYGL010000213.1:0-8733 GCA_041666725.1 Limisphaerales bacterium | reverse complement strand
CGAAGTGGGACGTGCCCACGTAGGGCGAAAGCATCTTCGCGCCGAGAATCTCGACGACAAGGATGGCCGCGCCCGTCGTGGCGGCGGTGCCGTAGAGAAAGCGGCGCAAGCCCGGCGAAAGCGCGGCGGGAGCGGGGGCGGCGGTGTGTTTCACGCGCGCTTTCTACGGGGCGGAGGGACGGAGGGCAAGGCTGTGTCCTGCCCTGCGGTCAGCACTCACTTCATTTCCACGCGGATTTGCCGCACATCGCTCAGGCCGAGTTCGAGCAGCGTCGCGTTTTTGTAGAGTTCGGAGGAGAACTTCGCGGAGGGAATGCCGGCCTTCTCTCGCTGGGCTTCAAGTTCCGTCAGCGAGAGGGTGTCGAGCGCGACGGGATCCCTGGAGAAGCGGAGCTGGTTCAGCGACCTGGCGTAGTGCAGGAGCGTGCGCTGCTCGCCCTGATACTGGCAGATGAGCGCGTCGGTGATGCAGAGCGCGAGGTGGTCGTAGATGACCGGGAGCGCGAAAATCTCCGGCACCGCCTCGGTCAGCGCGCGGGTGGTGGACTCGAAACGCAGGGTGTTGTCCACGCTGCCCAGCGCAAGGCTGTAGAAGTGCCCGCCCACTCCGGTGAGATTGTGGTTCATCATCGGCGCGATGCTGATGTGACGTGTGATCTCGCGGGAGACGAGCTTGGAGACGAAGGATTTCCGGCCGATGCCGTCGCCCTTCTGGCCAAACTCGAAATCGCCCCAGATGAGGTTGCCGAGGAGGGAATTCTCGTAATACGTCTTGTCGTCCCAGCCCGCGCTCGCGGCGGCGGCCACACGGACGCCGTAGCGTTCGGCCAGCTCGTAATAGCCGGCGATGCGCAGGTCCACGAGCTGCCGGTCCCAGATGATGATGTTCCTGGGCGGCAGACCGGCGGCGAGCAGGCCTTCCACCACGGCCGCCACCACCGCCGGGCGCGTCCCGCTCGTGTGGCCGGGCGCGGAAAGGACCTTCAGACCGACGATGTCATTGGTCTTCACCACGCTGCGCCACGCGGCGGCAAGAGTGGTCTTGCCGGTGTGGGCCAGGATGCCCCGGTCCACCATGCGCCGCACGATGTCCTGGCGCGGCGTGAAGGCCTCCATCGCCTGCGCGTCCTGCACGACGACGACGCGGGCCTGCGGGAGCTGTGGCGGGGCGGTGAGGGGCGCGGCCGCCGCGAAGCTCCAAATCCCATGCTCCAAGCTCCAGAGAATGACCAGGCTCCAAATCCCAAACGCACACCGGCCCGATCCAACGCTCGTCGCACCTGGAGCCTGGAGCTTTTCCCCATGCCGGGCGGTCGCCGCGTTTGCTTCCGCAAACCAGCCATTCCCCGCGTTATCCTGTGCGTTTCTTGACACTGTGAGCGGCGGATGTTACCGACGGGCACGATGCTGACCAATCAAAAGTGCGTCGCAGCCGGAAGGCTTCTGCCTCTCGCGATGCTTGTCCTGCTTGCCGGCTGCATGCCGCCGGGACCGAGGGCGTTGCTGGACGGTGAGAAGCTTGTCAAGAGCGGCAAATTCAACGAGGCCGTCGCGCCGTTGACGGAAGCCACCGTGCTGCTGCCGCGCAACGCGCAGGCATGGAACCACCTCGGCCTCGCCAACCACATGGCGGGCCGCGCCAACGAAGCCCTGCGCGCCTACCGCAAGGCGCTCGATGTGGACATGAACCTGGCACCCGCCCGCTTCAACCTTGGGTGCCTGTTGATGGAAATCAACCAGCCGGGGGCCGCCGCGAGCGAGTTCGCCGCCTACACGATGACGCAGCCGAAAGCCGTGGATGGCTGGCTGAAGCGTGCGCGCGCCGAGACGCTGGCACGGCAGTTCGACGCAGCGGAGAAGAGCTACAAGGCCGCGCTCGCGCTCAATCCCAGGCAGCCGGAAGTGTGGAACACGCTCGGCATCGTGCAGCTCTACCGCAACCATGTCTCGGATTCCTTCCAGGCGTTCAACAACGGAGTGCAACAGCAGGCAACCTACGCGCCTGCGCTCTTCAATGCGGCGCTCGTCTCGCACTACTATCTTCCCCGCCGGCCCGTGGATCACCGGCCTTTTGCGCTGGAAAAATACAAGGCCTTCCTCGCGCTCAGCCCGGCGGTGGACAACCTCGACGCCATCCAGCAGGTCGTCGCCCGCCTCGAAACGGAAATTTCACCAAAGCCGCCGGCTCCCAGGCCGGTTGTCGCCCCGCCGACCAACCCGCCGCCGGCCGTGGTGGTTGCGCCCAAGCCTGAGCCACCGCTGACGCTTCCCAAACCACCCGTCCCGGTGCCGGCAGAAGCGGTCGCCGTCACGAACAAGCCGGAACCCGTGCCCGCCAGGCCGGTCGTCGTGGCCCTCGCCACAAAGCCCGAAACATCGGCCTTCAAGCCGTCCGTGCCTGTGCCGCCACCGGTCGTAAAAACTCCGCCACCAGCCCCTGTCGTGCCGGCTTTTCGTCCAGAACCGCCCGCGCCGAAACCGGCCCCGCCGCGCGCTCCCGACGAACTCGGGGCAGGCTGGACGGGCCCGCGTTATTCGTATCTGAATCCGGCCCCGCCCACCTCCGGCTCCAGGGCAGACGCGCAGACGCATTTCGAGCAGGGACTGGCCATGCAGCGCATCGGCAAGCACAGCGATTCCGTCGCGGCCTATCAGCGTGCCATCCGGGCGGACGGCGCGTTCTTCGAGGCATATCACAACCTCGGCATCGTCGCCGCACAGATGGGCGACCTGCTCAAGTCCACCGCCGCCTACGAGACCGCGCTGGCGCTGGAGCCCGATTCGGTGAGCGCGCGGTTTAACTTCGCCCTCGCCCTCCAGCGGGGCGGCTACCTGCGCGATGCGGCTGCCGAGCAGGAAAAGCTGCTTGCCAGGACCCCCGACGACGCCGGTGCGCACTTCGCGCTGGCAAACCTCTGCTCTCAGTCGTTCAACCAGCCGGCCAGGGCCCGTCCGCACTATCTCCGCGTGCTCGAGCTGAACCCGCAGCACCCGCAGGCCACCGCCATCCGCTTCTGGCTCCGGGAGAATCCGTGAAGCAGGCCTCCCCGCACATTTCCCCTTCATTTTCCCGCTGCGACGGGGCAAATTACCGTCATGCAATTTGAAGCCGGAAGCTGGTTGAACGGACTGTCCCCGCTGTTCGCCGCCGCCGCGGAGACGGCCGCCAAGACCGCTGCAAAGGCTGGCGAAACCGCCGCCGCCGGACCGGAGTTCGGCCTGTTCGACGTGCTGCTCATCATTGCGGTCGGCCTGGGTTGCTGGCGCGGCAAGGTGCGCGGCATCTCGGAGGAGCTTCTCGAGTTTCTGCAATGGCTCGTCACCATCGTCGCCGCCGGTTTCCTCTATTCGCTCGTGGGGGATCAGCTGGTCAACGCGAAGCTGCCCCGGCTCTGGGCAAACATGGGCGGCTACGTGCTGGTCATCATCGCCGTTTCCATCCTCTTCGGCTTCATCAAGAAAAGCGTGGGCAACAAGCTCGTGGACAGTGATTTCTTCGGCGGCTGGGAATACCGCTTTGGAATGCTCGCGGGGAGCGTCCGCTATTTCTGCATGTGGATCGCCGTCCTCTCGCTCATGAACGCGCGCTATTTTGACGCCGCGACGGTCGCCGCCGAGCGCAAGTATCAGGAAAAGGAGGTCGGCATCGTGCTGCTCCCGACATGGGGCATGGCCCAGCGCATGGCGCTCTACGACAGCATGAGCGGCCCCTACCTCCGGGAATATCTCGCGCACCAGCTGATGACCCCCGTGGGACTCGTCCACAACGCCCCGAATCCAAATTCGATCGGCAGGCAGCAGCAGCGCGTGCTCGACGAGGTGACCTCCACGCCCAAGCCGGTGCCGCCACCGCCGCCGCCGGAGAAGAAGTGAAGCCGGTGCCGGGTTCTGGGTTTGGCGTCCTGCAACCACCCCAGACCCCAGACGCCAGACCCCAGACCCTGGAACTCCCCCGATGGCCGGCCTGATCCCACCGCAGAAACTCGAGGAAATCCGCGCCGCGAGCGACATCGTGGATGTCATCGGCGGCTACCTCGGCCCGCTCAAGCGCGCCGGCGGCAACTTCGTCACGCTCTGCCCCTTTCACCGCGAGAAGTCGCCCAGCTTCAACGTCAACCCCGGCCGCCAGATCTTCCACTGCTTCGGCTGCCACAAGGGCGGCGACGTGTTCACCTTCGTCAAGGACTACGAGAATCTCTCCTTCATCGAGGCCGTCCGGCGTCTCGCCGAGCGGGCGCGCATCGTCCTTGAATTTGAGGACAACCCGCACGCCCAGCAGCAGCGCGGCGAGAAGGAACAACTCCTCCACCTCCACGAGGAAATCTGCAAGCGCTGGCAGACCGCGCTCGCCAACGATGCCGCCGGCCAGATCGCCCGCGACTACCTCGCCAGACGCGGCGTCTCCGCCGACGCTGTGAAGCTCTTCCGCCTCGGCTACGCGCCGGACTTGTGGGACGACACGGTGAACTGGGCGAAGTCCAAAAACTTCGACTTCGCGCTCGTCGAGCGCGGCGGCCTCATCATCCGTAAGGAAGGCGGCGACCATTTCTACGACCGCTTCCGGGGCCGCCTCATGTTTCCCATCTGTGACGAGCAGGGCCGCGTCATCGGTTTCAGCGGGCGCGTGCTGGCGGGCGATGAGAAGACGGCGAAGTATGTGAACTCGCCGGAGACGCCCATCTTCACCAAGGGCCGCGTCATCTTCGGCCTGGACAAGTCCAAGCGCGCCATCGCCGACGCGGACTGCGCCATCATCTGCGAAGGCCAGCTCGACCTCATCGCGTGCTTCATGGCCGACGTGAAAAACGTCGTCGCCCCGCAGGGCACCGCGCTCACCGCCGACCACTGCCGCATTCTCAAACGCTACGCCGACGAGGTCGTGCTCTGCTTCGACTCCGACAACGCCGGCCAGAACGCCGCCGTGCGCTCGCTGGACATCCTGCTGGCGAGCGGCCTGGCCATCCGCGTGGCCACCGTGCCTGCGCCGGATGACCCGGACAGCTTCATCAAGGCGCACGGCGGGCCGGCCTTCGCGCAGCTCATCGCAAACGCGGAAGGTTTCTTTGATTACTACCTGAACCGCCTTTGCGTCACGCACGACATCGCCACGGACAAGGGCCGCACCGCCGTGCTCAAGGCGATGGCCGAGGCGACGCAGAAGACCGGCGACGCCGTAACCGTGGACAAATACGCGCAGAAAACCGCCGCTCGGCTGGGCGTCGCGCCCGAATCCATGCGCGCGGAGTTCAAGAAAATTGCCGCCGCGAAACCAAAGTTTGTCCTTCGTCCAGACGTCACGCCGGCACCCCGTGCCGGCGGCTTGCAGCCGCCGTCCGCAGCGTCCAGCTCGCCCAAGACCGGCTCGGCTGACCCCGACAGTCCGCCAGACGATTACTACGACTCGCAACCTGTCGTTCAACCGATCGAAGGTCAGCCCAGCGACACTATGTCCGACTCGTCCACTGCTGACAAAGTAGAGCCGACATTCCCACCTTCGATCGCAGAATCGCGCCTTCTCCAAGAAATACTTCAAAACAAGGAACAGGAGGCGTGGATTGCCAACACCTTGAGGATAGAGTGGATCGCACACCCTAAGATCCGGGAGATAGTCAGCTACTTCCTTACAGCTTACGCAACGGGAACGTGGAGTGGGTCCAACGATTTGTTGTCAGACACGACTGATCCCGAGATTGGTCGCCTTGTTACGGAGGCGATTGTAAATACTGATCACATCGCGAGATTTCACATCATGTCACCAGCTACAAAGCCGGAACGCGCGGAACGGCAGCAGCGAGAAGCCGCGCAAGCTCGCCAATTAAGACCACATCAGGTCATCTCCGCTGTCCGCGCAGATTTCTTATCCCGACGCCTTGCTGACATAAGTCGAGAATCTGAAATGCCTGGTCTCGATGAAACCTCGAAAGCAAAACTCTTGGCGGAGCAATTCGACTTGCTTCGCCTAAGGAAAACACCTCTCCCACCACCAATGTGAATCGTCAACTGCTCCGCGAACGCGAGCAGTTGCGCCAGCAGAAGAAACAGCCGCTGTAGCGATCACCTCCGCCATGCCCATCACGCAACGCATCTGGAAGCTGCTGCTCGCGGTGGGCCTGACGTTTCTCACCGGCGTCATCGGCTACGAGAGCATCGAGGGCTGGAACTTCCTCGATGCCGCCTACATGACGGTCATCACCCTGGCCACGATCGGCTTCGGCGAGACGCATCCGCTCTCCGATCAGGGCCGGGTCTTTACTATCTTCTTGATCCTCGGCGGCATGACGACCGTATCCTACGGCGCGCTGACCCTCACCTCCCTCGTCGCCGATGGCGAGTTGATGCAGCTGCTCAAGCGCCGGCGCATGGACAAAGCAATCGCCCAACTTAAAGACCACTACATCATCTGCGGCTTCGGAAAAACCGGGGAGCATGTGGTGGCCGAGCTGCTGGCGGCGGGCAGGGAAGTGGTCGTCGTGGACCGGAACCCCGAAAACCTCCGGTGCTTCCATTCGCGCGAAGCCCTGATGGAGCACTTCGGGGAGGACTTCGCCGGAAAGAAGGTCAACCACCTCCCCGGCGATGCGTCCTCGGACCATGTGCTCATCGAGGCCGGCATCCAGCGCGCGGCGGGCGTCTTCTGCGCCCTGGCCTCGGACAAGGAAAACCTGTTCGTCGTCCTGACGGCGCGCGGGCTGAATGACACCATACGAATCGTCAGCAAGTGCGAGGAAGACGAGACGGAACAGAAACTCAAGCGCGCCGGCGCGGATGGCATCGTGTCGCCCAAGCGCATCGGCGGCCTGCGCATGGCGTCGGAAATGATCCGGCCGGCGGTGGTGTCGTTCCTCGACATCATGGTGCGCGACCCGCAGGGCTACCGGTTTGAAGAGGTGGAGGTGAAGGCTGGCTGCCGGTTTATCGGCCAGCCCATCCGTCAAAGCCCGGCCGGCCAGTATCCGACCCTCCGCCTCGTGGCCGTGGCGACCGGTGCGGCGGATTATCATTACAACCCGTCGGATGAAACCGTGCTGTCCGCCGGCCAGCGCCTCGTGTTCCTCGGCCGCAGCGAGCAGGTGCAACAGCTCCGCCTGGCGATGCAGTGACGGCCAGCTTTCTCCGATCTCGCGGTGTGCGACGGTCCAGCTGCGGAGCTGACTAGAACGCCAGTGGCACCACGCGCTCCTGCAACTGCGCCGTCCACCGGCTGAGGAAACTGAAGGTGCGGTAAAGCTGCTCCAGTCGCGCCAGCGGCAGCACGGTCCGTCGCGCCTCCGGCTCCGACGGAGCGCCGGCCCACGCGTCGTTCATCGCCCCCAGTTCCCTCTCCAGTTCGCCGCGCTTCGCATTCAGCCGGAGTTGCAGTGCGTTGATCTGGCCCGTCCAGTCCATCGCACGCTGGAACATCTTCACCTTGAGCAACGGCGAGTTCGCACGGCCTTTCTCGATCAGGAAGAAATCCACGTCGCGACAGAGGCGGCCCACCTCGAAGAACAGGTCGGTGAGTTCTGCGGGCGTGGACTGGATGTTGCCCGGCTTCGCGCCGGACTCGAGTTCGAGCAGGTGCTGCAGGCGGTCCTTTGGCTCGCGCAGCGTGGTGAACGCGGCGTTCAGCGCGGTGTAGCGCTCCTGCGCGGCGGCACGCTCGGCTTCAGGTGCGTTGTGGACGCGGTCGGGATGCACCTCGGCGGAACGGGCAAGGAACTTGGCCTTGAGCGCGTCGGCGTCCAGCCACGGGCGGCGCGGCTCGTCCAAGAGGGCGAAACAATCGCTCACGCGCTGAAGCTCTCGCCGCACGAGCAGCTCGTCGCGGCGTTGGGATTCTTCACCTTGAACCCGCCATCCGTCAGCGCGTCCACGTAGTCCAGCTCGCTGCCGGTCACGTAAAGGGCGCTCTTCGGATCCACGACCACCTTCACGCCGGCGCTCTCGACGAGGAAGTCACGGTTCTGCGGACGGTCCTGGAGGTCCATCTTGTATTGGAGGCCGGAACAGCCGCCGCCGACGATGGCCACGCGGAGGACGCCGCCCGGCCGGCCCTGCTTGGTGAGCAGGGTGGAAACCTTCTTCGCGGCGTTGGCGGTGAGCTTGATGAGCCGCTCGTCGCCGACGCGAAAACTCGGTTGGGCGTTCGCGGTCGGGGCAGTTGCAGTTGCAGCCATCATGGGGCGTGAAGGTATCGGCGGGTGTTGGTCGAGTCAACCAGCCTGCGGGACGTCAGACCCGCTTGTCGTCGAGCGATTGCGAGATGACGCTGGGCCGGGGCCGGGGCCGGAGCAGGTGGGCGATGATGCCGCCGGCCAGGATGAGCAACGCGACGGCTGCGGCGAGATAGCCCCAGCCGCCCTTGCGCGCGTCCGGCGAGGCGACGGCGAGCTGGCCGGCGGGCTGGGTCGATTTTTCCGCAGGAACGGGGGCTTTTGCCGCTGGCGTGACCGGCTTTTTAACGTCGCCTGACGCGGGCTTCGCCGCAGTCGGGGCATTGGTGAGGGTAATTCTTTTTCCCGCGTCGCGAACTTCGGCTGGACGCGCGGAGGGGAGCGGCGTTGACGTCGGGCTGACGGAGCGCGCCGCCATGTTAGTGACGGGCACGGCGGCTTTTTGCTCCAAGGGTTTCGAGGCCGGCGCTTTTTGCGTGATGGCGGCCGGAACGACAGGAGGCACGGGCTTTGACTTTGCCGTGACCGCCGTGACGGCGCTGTTGGTGGCCTGTTTCGCTGCGGGCGGGTTGGTGCGGGT
>JBAYGL010000212.1:0-8746 GCA_041666725.1 Limisphaerales bacterium | reverse complement strand
CGTCATCGCGACAGGTTCCACGCCGGCCAAACGCGAGCTGGCCCTCAAGCTCGGCGCGGAATTTGTGGTGGACTCGGGACGGACCGACTGGCCGGCGGAGGTGCGGAAAGTCACGGGGAAGCACGGCGTGGACCTGGCGGTCGAGCATGTCGGCGGAGCGGTGCTGCAGGCCGTCTTCCACTGTCTCGCGCGCGGCGGCACGGTCGTCACCTGCGGCGCGACGGGCGGGCGCGAGGTGCCGATGCAGCTCTGGCCGTTCTTCGTGAAGCAGCACCGGCTCATCGGCAGCTACGGGCGCAACCGGGGCGACCTGAACGCGACGCTCGAATGGGCGGCGGACGGGCGCCTGAAGCCGGTGATCCACCAGATCATCCCCCTGCCCGGCGTGAGCAACGCGTTCGAGCTGCTCCGCAGCCGCACGGTGCTGGGCAAGCTGGTGGTGAAGACGTAGCGACCGGCAGGGTGAGGCTTTCCCGCGTGACTTTCCGCGGCACGGCCAACAATGTTCGCGGCGTTTTATGAGCAAGAAAACTTCCGCTCCCGTCTCCCGCAGCGGCCGCTTCGCCAGCGGTCCCGGCGAGGATGTCGCGCGCTTCACCGAGTCCATCTCGTTCGACTGGCGGCTGTGGCAGCACGACATCCAGGGCTCGCTCGCGCACGCCGCGATGCTCCGGCGCATCGGCGTCCTCACGCCCGGGGAGCTGAAGGCGATCCAGCGCGGCCTGATGCAGATCGCCACGGAGATCGAGGCCGGGAAGTTCCTCTGGAAGGCGGAGCTGGAAGATGTCCACATGAACATCGAGGCGGAGCTCACCAAACGGGTGCCTGCCGGCGCGAAGCTCCACACCGCCCGCTCGCGCAACGACCAGGTGGCGCTCGACGTGCGCATGTGGCTGCGCGATGAAGTCATCGAGTTCGCCCGCGAGCTGCGGGACTTGCAACGCGCCCTCGTCGAACTGGGCGCGGCCAACGCCCCGGTCATCATCCCCGGCTACACTCATGTGCAACGCGCGCAGCCGGTTTACTTCGCGCACCACCTGCTGGCTTACGTGGAGATGTTCGACCGCGATTACGGCCGGCTGCTCGACTGTTTCAACCGCATGAACGTCTGTCCGCTGGGCAGCGGCGCGATCGCCGGCTCCACGCTTCCGCTCGACCGCGAGTTTGTGGCGAAGGAGCTTGGCTTCGTGGACGCGAAGGGAGTTCCGCAGATCACGCAAAACTCGATGGACGCGGTGAGCGACCGCGACTTCGCGATTGAGTTCTGTTCGCTGGCCGCGCTGGTGGCGATGCACCTCTCGCGTTTGTCCGAGGACGTGATCCTCTGGGCGAGCAGCGAGTTCAACTTCATCAGGATCGCCGACGCCTACACGACCGGCTCGTCGCTGATGCCGCAGAAGAAAAACCCCGACATCGCCGAACTGACGCGCGGCAAGGCCGGGCGCGTGTATGGGAATCTCGTCGCACTGCTCACGCTCCTGAAGGGCCTGCCGATGACCTACAACCGCGACCTCCAGGAGGACAAGGAGCGGCTCTTCGACACCGTGGACACCGTGCGCGCAAGCGCCCGGCTCACCGCCGCGATGCTCCGCCACACGAGCGTCAACGCCGCCGCCTGCGCCGCGGCCGCGAGCGACTCCGCGCTGCTGGCGACCGATCTTGCCGACTATCTCGTGCGGAAGGGAATGCCGTTCCGCCACGCGCACCATGCCGTCGGCGCAGCCGTGGCCCTCGCGGAGGGGCTGGGCAAACCGCTGGGCGAACTGACGGCGGAGGAACTTCAGTCGGTGAACGCCGCCTTTGGTGCGGATGCAAAGGAATGCTTCAACCTCGGCAAGGCGATGGCGCGGCGCAATCTCACCGGCGCTCCCGGCACGAAGGAAGTTCTGAAGCAGCTGGCCCGTTGGAAGGCATCGCTGAGGTGAGGCGGAACGATGCAGTGGGCTCGCGGCCTTGAGGCCGCAGCAGGGTGGAATTCAAAGGGATCAACGAATTTCCGGGCTGTCCGTGTGGGCGAACCAAACGGTGCGGGAGGAAGCCGGCGCAGGTGCGAACGCGAGCCCTGGCTGTGGCGGGCGTTTCTGCGGCCTGAAGGCCGCGCTTCTGTCGCGCCAACAGCATCGTTCCGGCTCAGGAGTCTCGGGCAGCACCAGTCCCCAGCCGAGCCCCAGCCAGTGGCTCAAGTTGCTTGGCGCAATGGCGGCGGAATCAAATTCAACACCCGGTCCGGTCAGACCGGCGGAATCGAGCGTGAACTTCCCGACCGCGACCGCCAGCAGGCCCAGCCCGGTCATTCGCTGCCGCCCGCCCGCCTGAAACCAGAGCACCACGAGCCGGCCGAGAAGCAATGAGTTCAGCCCGGAGAGCCCGCCGTAGCGTGCGAGCTGGGCGTCGCAAGCCAGCAGGCTGACGCTCAAAAGCGCTCCGCTGGTGAACAGCACGCGACCGGGCGCACATTCACCCGCGCGCCGCAGTGCGCCGGCGAGCAGCGCGAAGACCAACGCGTCCACGAGCAGGTGACTCGTCGAGAAGTGCGCGAGATGCCCGGTCCAGAGCCGCCACACTTCGCCTGCGGCGAGCGCGTCGCGGTCCAGCACGCACCACGAATGGAAACCCGGCGAGAAAGTTGCCAACAGCGCCAGACTGAGCAGCCCGGCGAGCGACCACAGTTCTGCGTTGAGCAGTTTAACCACTAACCGGCACTGACCTGCACTAATGGGAATGACCGAAGGCCCACGGGTTGCGGACTCTACGGAGGCAGGAGAGAAGCCAGTTTTCATTAGTGCAGGTCAGTGCCGGTTAGTGGTTCACAGTTGCCGCCCTCACTGGCGCGGGCGTTGCAGCAGCATTCCCAGCAGCACCACGCCGCCCAGCAGGCTCGCGTGCTCCCAGCCGAACGCGCCGCCGCCGGTGTAGCCGGGCGAGCGGATGATGCGGGCCGTTTCCGGTTTCTCCCTGATGCGCTGCTGGAACGCCGCGAGCTCCACCTGCACGTTCGCCACCATGTTCGTCGAGGCCGCGCTGAAGCCCTGGTCGCTCTTGGCGCGCAGCCGTTCATCCGTGCGGACGGGCGTGGCGATGCCGTGCGATTTGCTCGTGCCCGGCGCGCGGAAGAGGAGCTGCCGGCTGGCGATGTCGAAGACCGCCGCGTCCACCATCGTATGCGTCTGGTTCGCCTCGGCGGGGATCAGGTAGGCCCCGACGATGGTCCAATAGAGCACCGACAGCTCGGTGCTTTCCGAGGTCTGCAACTGGTCGAAGGACAGCAGCACAATCACATCCACTCCGAGCAGCGCGCGGAGCTGGTCGAGATTTTCAAACCCGCCGCCCGGCGTCAGGTAGGCGGTGGGGATGGTCTGGATCGAGCTGATGAACGGATACTTCTGGAAGTGCGGGATGACGGCCTCGGCCAGCTCCTTCCGCCGCGCCTCCGTCAGCACCGGATCGTGCTGGCGTTGCGGGTCCTTCCCGCCGGACAGCTCGGGCACCCACGCGATGCCGACCTTCAACGGGAGCGTGAGCGTGGGCACGGAGGGCTGGGTCGGGCGGTCGTGGTTGCCGCGCGGGTAGAGGTAATCCACGAGGCTCGAGTTGTGCCGCTTCCGCGTGTTGCCATGGTCAAGCGCATGACACCCGGCGGCGAACAGCACGACGGTCGCCAGCAGCGCGGCGAGCGGCAGATGAAGACGGGAGGACGACGAGGTTTGGGGTGAGGCTGAAGTTTTCATGCACGCGAACATGGACGCCCGCGCGCCGGGAGCGTGAATCGAAGTTTCTGCGTCGGCTGTCGAGGGAAGCGATTGTCTCCTCCCTCGCCTTCCTGTGGGGCAGAGGGCCGGCGTGAGGGGAGCCGCACCTTGCATCTTCCCTCGCCTGGTGCGCGACCGTCGTCAATGAACAGGATCAACTCTGCGGCTTCGATTTCGGCAAGGGATTCTTCAGTGGGCAAGGTAAACCTCCATTCGTTAACTTGTTTGGCTGACGTGCGTAGGGTAGAAACGCGCGGAATCTTGGCAAGCCCGAAGTGGCTTCAAAAACGGCTCGACGACGACGGGATAAACGGCCAACCTCGCAGGGAGTGAAGCACCCCGTTGACAACCCCACTAGGGGCCCTAAGGCCAGCATCACGTTTCATTCTGTGTTCATGCCGAACAGCCCGAATACTTCCGCCGGTTCAAGTCATCGGCTCGGAATGGCGAAAACATCGTTCTAAATCCATCATGTCACTCACCTCAACTCTCGCGGTGTCCGTAGGGCCTGCAATTGCTAAAGCCATTTTGAAAGTTTGGCTGAAGGACAGGGATTTTTTGGGAAGCATTGGAGAAAGCATAACCGATTTGGTCAGCAAGAAGACTTCGGACGAATTTGCAAAGAAAAAAGCTGAGAGGCAGTTTAACGAAATCGGTGACAGAGTGGCGCAGAGCCTTGTTCCATTGTTCGAATCCGACGGTTCAGCCCTGAATGAGGGTGGCAAAATTGCCGTGGCGATGGCAGTCGCTGAATCTTTAGAAAAGACGCCGATCACTGCGCAGTTTCTTTTGGATCGAAAGCTCGATCCAACCGAGTTAGCTACACATTTGATTCGCTCGCGGCCTGCTGCATCGATTGGGCTATCAGCCTCGGAGACTGCTCTTTATGAGAGAACGTTAACCGAAACGAGCCGCTATGTGGTGGACATGGCTTCTCAGTTGCCAGCATTTACTGAGAAAACTTTCGCGGAACTTATCAAGAAGGGCGACCAGCTTGTCGAGGTTGCCAACCGGATTCTTGATGAAGTGAGGAAGATTCAATTAAGCAGTGCAACTTCCAACACAGGCCAAGATGCGTCACGGTTTGAAACCGAATACCGTTTGGCTGTTGGCAGAAAACTCAATGAATTGGAGCTTTTTGGAGTTGATTTTGCGTCAAATGCAAATCGTCGGCACCGACTAAGCGTTGCATACGTATCGCTGGATGTCCGACAGCAGCGCAGCAAGAATTCGACATACCCCGCAATTGACAAAGGAGAGAAGACTGGCACCGAGAGCGAGCAGGAGCAGGAGGAGGAGGATACTGTGTCTGTCAACGTCGCCCTTCAAGGCGCAAACCGATTGCTGGTGCGCGGTCAGGCCGGTTCCGGTAAAACAACGCTACTGCAATGGGTCGCAGTCAAAGCCGCATCCCACGAATTTGAATCACCGCTTTTGGATTGGAATGGTTTTGTTCCATTTTATATCCGACTGCGAGACTGCGTGGATAAGGGTCTCCCAAAACCCGAGGAATTTCCGGGAATTGTAGCTCCTTCGATTTCTGGCTTAATGCCAAGCGGGTGGGTTCATGAGAAGCTGAAATCTGGTAATGCCATTGTGCTCATCGATGGCGTTGATGAGATGCGGGAAGCTCAACGAGTTGATGTGCGAGCGTGGATTAAGGAACTCTGCGAGTGCTTCCCTGAAGCCCGAATAATCGTGAGCTCGCGTCCTACCGCGATCAAGGAAGGATGGATGGATGGAGAGGGCTTTGGTGATGCCGAACTTCAGCCAATGGAATTACCTGACATTTATTCGTTCATCGAGCATTGGCATTCGGCTGTCCGGGAGGAACTTCAGGACGAAGCGCAAATTCAAGAACTTGCTGGCATCCAAGAGAACTTGAAAAGTGTTGTGCGCAACACCCCTGCCATTCGAAGCCTGACAACGAACCCACTGCTTTGCGCAATGCTTTGTGCCCTGAATAGGGACCGAAGGCAAAATCTTCCTTCGGATCGTATCGAGCTTTACGAAGCCTGTTGTCACATGCTCGCTGAGAGACGGGACAAAGAACGGCAGGTGACATTACAAGATTACCCGCAGCTTAGTTACCGCCAAAAGCGACCGTTATTGGAGGATTTGGCCTATTGGCTAATAACCAATGATTGGTCAGTAGTCCCTCGTGCTCAGGCAGAGGAGCGCTTAACAAAGCGTTTGGCCAATATGCAAGGTTTACCACATGGCTTAACTGGCACAGATGTGATGCGACTGTTCATTGATAGGACTGGACTTCTTCGAGAGCCACAACCCAACCATGTAGATTTCACGCATCGAACTTTTCAGGAGTTCTTTGCCGCAAGAGCTGCCCTGGACGAAGGCGATGTTGGTGTGCTCGTCAAAGAGGCGGACGAGGACATGTGGAGGGAAATGATCATCCTAGCAGCGGGCCTAGCGAGTCAAAAAACGCGCGAGGAAATCATCAAGGGTTTGATTGCGCGCGGCGACAATGAGGACCCTCTCAGGCATTCCATGCACCTGTTAGCCGTTTCCTGTTTGGAGACTTCCGTAGCGCTCGACCCAGAGGTGTTAAGAGCAGTCGAGGCTCGTCTGCAAAAATTGGTCCCCCCTAATAACATGAGCGAAGCATGGGGGCTTGCCTCAGCAGGAGATTTGGCGGTTCCCCATCTGCAATTAAATCGGAGATTCTACGCGATCCAAAAGGCTTTTTGCATACGTGCCTTGGCACTTATTGCAACCGATAATGCGCTCGAAGCCTTGGTGAGTTACGGCGATGATAACTTGCAAACCGTTATGACTGCCTTGGCAAAAGCTTGGAACGCCTTTGACAGAGATGCTTTTGCGAAGCGTGTCCTCTCACGCAGGAAGCACATATCGTTCAATCGCATGAACACATTGGACGGATTTGAACACTGCACACATCTTGAGCGCCTCTTTATTTGGGATGCAGGGGGGATCCACGACTTAACACCGATTTCTAAACTTCAACGGCTTCGCGAAATTAGACTCCACAATTGCTGGAGATTGACTGATCTCAAACCGCTGAGTTCAGCAGCCGCGTTAGAAACAATCACGGTCTCTGGGGTCCGTTTGAGCGATCTTTCTCCTCTTGCTGACCTTCCACATGTTAACAGTGTCCACGTTGACTTCCTCACGAACGACGCAATCATCCCTGACAGCTTGAGGAATAAGGTCCATTCTACTCGTCTCCCGATTGGGGGTTTCGGCTGAGCCTAAACGAGGGAAGGCAAAAAGAGCTTTTCTATCGAAACTGGCTAAAGAACAGCCAGTTGCATCAGATAATGGAAGTAAAACATCATCCATTTGCCTCCGCTGACCCTTCGGGAGACCCAAACTGGCGTCGGTTTGCCTCCCCCGAAGGCTCGACGGACCCAATCGGGCGTCCTTTTGGCGTTCCAGAAGCCTCGGCGGAGGCAAAAGGCCAGCCGTTTGCCTTCCACGAAGGGTCAGCGGAGGCAAACCGACGCCGGTTTGCCATTTCCGAGGCTATTGAGCGCCGGTCTCTGACCCGGCGTGGTCTTGGCGGGCGGTTCGCGCCGGATCGGAGATCGGCGCTCCGGAGTCGAGGGACTGCGTTGCCTTACGCCAGCACTTCCTTCACCACATGGCCATGCACGTCGGTGAGGCGGTAGTCGCGGCCGTCGAAACGGTAGGTGAGCTTCTCGTGGTCGAGGCCGAGCTGGTGGAGGATGGTCGCGTGCAGGTCGTGCATGTGGACTTTGTTCTCGACGGCGAGGTGGCCCCATTCGTCGGTCGCGCCGTAGCTGAGGCCGGGCTGGAAGCCGCCGCCGGCGAGCCAGACGGTGAAGCCGCCGGCGTTGTGGTCGCGGCCTGTGCCGTTCTTCTCGGCGTAGGGGGTGCGACCAAACTCGCCACCCCACCAGACGATCGTGTCCTCCAGCAGGCCGCGCGCCTTCAAGTCTTCCAGCAGGCCGGCGATGGGTTTGTCCACGGCGAGCGCGTGGTCCTTGTGCTTGGGCATGTTCGAGTGCTGGTCCCACGCCGGGTTCGCGGTGTTGTCGCCGTAGGTGACCTGAATGTAGCGCACGCCGGACTCGACGAGGCGGCGGGCCATGAGGCACTGGCGTCCGAAGTTGTCGGTCTTCGCGTCGCCGATGCCGTAGAGCTTCCTGGTGGCGTCGGTCTCCTTGTTGAGATCGAGGGTGTCGGGCGCGTTGTTCTGCATGCGCCAGGCGAGTTCGTAGCTGGCGAGGACGGCTTCCAACTCGGCGTCGCCGGGAGATTTCTTGAGCTGCTCGGCGTTGAGTTCCTGGAGGAAGTCGAAGCTGCGGCGCTGCTCGGCGGGCGAGAGCTTGGGATTGGTGAGGTTGCGGATCGTGGCCTCGATGATGGGCGTGCCGGCCTTGCCGACGGCGGTGCCTTGGAACACGGGCGGGAGGAAGGCGTTGCCGAAATTGCGCGGGCCGCCGTTACCGGCGCTGGGGCTGAGGCTGATGAACGAGGGGAGATTGTCGTTGGCCGTGCCCAGGCCGTAGCTGATCCACGAGCCCATGCTGGGGCGGATGAACTGCGTCGCGCCGCAGTGCAGGAAGAGCGTGGCCGGCCCGTGCGCGATGCCCTCGGTGTGCAGCGAGTGGATGAACGTGAGGTCGTCGGCGTGGCGGGCCGTTTCCGGGAAGAGTTCGCTCGCCCAGCGACCGGACTGACCGTGCTGGTTGAACTGCCAGAGCGACTTCATCACGCGCTGGGAGGATTCCGAGCGCTTGCCGGAGTTGGCGATCTTGCGGGCATCGTTGAAGTTGAGGAGCTGGCCGTCCTTCTCGGCTAGCAGCGGCTTGTAGTCGAAGGAGTCCACATGGCTGACGCCGCCCTGCATGAAGAGGAAGATGACGCTCCTGGCGCGCGGCGGGTGGTGCGGCGGGCGTGGTGCGAGCGGGTTCGCGGCGGCGGCGCGCTGGGCGGTCATGCCGGCGAAGGCCAGCGAGCCAAAGCCGCAGGCGAGGGATTGCAGCGCGTGG
>JBAYGL010000211.1:0-8835 GCA_041666725.1 Limisphaerales bacterium | reverse complement strand
TTTGAACCCGCCGCCGGACAGCTCGTCCTTGAAGTCGATCACGCAGCCACGCAGGAGGTCGGCGCTGATGGCGTCGGTGAGCACGCCCACGCCGTGGAATTCGCCGGTCACGTCGCCCTCGCGCTTCTCATCGAAGACCATGCCGTATTGCATTCCCGAGCAGCCGCCCTTCTCGACATACACGCGGAGGAGTTTCCCGGCGCTGTCCTTCTCGTTCGCGAGCATGGATTTCACCTGCTCGGCGGCGCTGGGAGTGAGGCTGACGACGGGTTCGGCGATGGTGGCGGTGCTCATCTGAGTTCTGGCGCGAACGTAGTGGCGGGGTGGATGGCTGTCAAACGTGGCGAAAGTTGTTTGCCGGCAGATAGCGCGGATGACGTCTCACCAATCCGGGCAGTCCGCGTCATGCGCGGGCAAGCTTGGTCTCCCCTTCCATCTGGCCGCGAGTCACGCCGAGCTGGTGGTGCAGCTTCAACTCGCGCCAGAGCTGTTCGCCGGTGAGTTCGCCGCGCAAGAGAGCCCGGTAGCGGGCGATGGTCGTGGCCACTTCGTCGGGCGATTCGTTCACGAACTCGATGCGGAAGCGGCGCACGCCCAGCGCCTGCAAGCGCCCGACAAACTCCGCACCGGTCTGCGCGCGGGCGTTGAAGACGGTGTTGCGGCAGCCGGCGTCCGCTTTGAGCGGGTGCTCCTGGCCCACGCGGTCGCGCACGCGCACGTCGTGGTGATCGCAGGGACGGCCGCAGTCGTGGTAATCCTTGCCCTTCGAGAGGAACGCGCAGAAGACGCAGTGCTCCATGTGAAACATGGGCATGTGCTGGTGGATCGTGACCTCGAACCACGCCGGCGGCGCGGCACGCAGCAGCGACTCAAGCTGGCTGATGTTCAGGTCGTAACTCGCCGTGAGCCGTTCCAAACCGAAGCGCCGCATGAAGTGCTCGGCGGTGAGCGGGTTGGCGACGTTGAGCGAGAAGTCGCCCACGCGGCGGCAGTCGGCGAAGAAGTTCAGGTGGTCGTAGTTGCGGACGAGGTAGCCGTCGGCATTGCAGGAGCGGACCTGCTTGAGTATCCATTCCTCGCCGGACTTCGTGATGCGGGGAGGGGCCACGAAGATTGCCGATTGCCGATTGCCGACTGCCGATTGGCAGCCGCGGGCGGTGTGGAAGGTCGTGACGGCTTCGCGGTATCGTTTCGGGTCTTCGAACTCGCAGTAGAGCGTCGTGATGCCGCAGCGCAGGGCGGCTTCGAGCTGCGGGAGGGATCGGACGAGGACGAGGAGTTCGGAGTCGGCGCGAGCGGAGCGAGCATCTTGGCTCGGTTCGCCCCCTCCCGAGATGCTCGCTGCGCTCGCCTCGCTGCGCTCGAGATGGGGCTCGACAGAGTCTCGCCCTACCGGGTGCAAGGTCCAGCGTTTGGGCTGGACGCGCTGGCGCTCCAGCTCGGCCGAGACTTCACGGCGAAGGCGGTTTAATTCGCTTACCGGCACGATGACCGCGCCTTCGAGATGGTTGCGCAATTCGCCGAGCTTGAAGGGCGTGCCACCCAGGCGGCCGAGTTGTTCAGTGAGACGCCCGGTGGTGAGCGGCTGCTTCTCGGCGGCGACGAGCGGTGCGGTGGACTGGCCCCGGGCGACGTGACCGAGTTCGTCGCGGGCAATCAGCGTGAGCGGCGTGCCTGCGTGGCCGTGGACCTCGAAGCTGACAGGCCGCTGAAACTTCGGCGCGTCTCCAGCGAAGGTGGCGCGGACGCGTTTCTCCAGCTCCGCATCGCTGGTCTTCCACAGCTTGTCGCCGGTGTGGACACGATCGAATTTCACCGCACCAGGCATGAACGTGAGCACGGCCTCGTCATTCCGCGCTCCGCGTTCTGCGTTCCGCATTTCAAAGACCCGCCCGCCTTCCTCATCGTCGCCGCCGTGGCCGGGGTCGAAGACGATGCCATCGCCCGCCTTGAGCGTGCCGCCGAGGCGGACGTGGACGCGATCACCGGTGACACGCGTGACTTCTCCGACGAACGCCCCGCGCTTCTTGCCGAAGCGCGCGTGGACGAGCTTTTGATTGTCCACGCCGCCGAACCAGCCGGTGAAGAGGCCGCGGCTGAAGGCCATTTCGAGTTCGTATTGCCGATTGCCGATTGCCGATTGCCGATTCAACTCCGTTCCGCGTTCATCCAAGGCCTGCCGGTAGATGCGCGTGATGCTTGCGACGTATTCGGGGGACTTCAGGCGGCCTTCGATCTTCAGCGAGGCGACGCCGGCACGGACGAGGTCGGGCAGGACATCAAGGCCGGCGAGGTCTTGCGGAGAGAGCAGATAGTTGCGTCCGCCCAGTTCGACCTTGCGGCCGTCGGAAATGAGTTCGTAGGGCATGCGACAGGCCTGCGCGCACTCGCCGCGGTTCGCGCTGCGGCCGCCGAGCGCCTCGCTGGTGAGGCACTGGCCGGAGTAGGCAACGCAGAGCGCGCCGTGGACGAAGACTTCCAAAGGAAGTTGAGAGTTGAGTGAGTTGAGAGTTGAGAGTGAGGCGGACTGCGCCGCTTGAATCTGCTCGATTTCCTTGATCGAGCACTCGCGCGCCAGCACCACGAGGTTGCACCCCAGCTCGCGGGCGAAGGCCACGCCGGCCACGCTGGTGATCGTCATCTGCGTGCTGGCGTGGATGGGGAAGTCCGGCGAGAGGTGGCGGATGAGCCGCGCGATGCCCACGTCCTGCACGATGGCGGCGTCCACCCCGGCGGCGATGATGCTGCGGAGATATTCCTCGGCGGCGGCGAGCTCGTCGGTGAAGACGAGGGTGTTGAAGGTGACGTAACCCTTCACGCCGCGCCGGTGGAGGAACTCCATGAGCGCCGGGAGATCGGCCTCGGTGAAGTTGTGCGCGCGCATCCGGGCGTTGAAGCGGTCGAGGCCGAAGTAGATGGCGTCCGCGCCGTTTTCGACGGCAGCCTTGGCGCACTCCCAATCGCCAGCGGGGGCGAGCAGCTCCGGCAACGCTGCCGCCGCGCCCGTGGAAGCGGACGGCTGTGGGGCGGAACCAGGCGTTGGCTGTGCTGCGGTGGACATGGGAAGTCGCCGACGCGGGGAAGCTACGGCGGAACGCCGGGAGCGTCGAGTTTCCTTGGTCGGCCATGAAGTGCGACGGGCCCGCCATGGGCCTTGCGTTGTTGCCACGGGAGCAATATCCGCCTCCGGTCTTTGCCGGAGGGCCCGGGGCTTGCCAAGCGGAGGCGGAATGATACGGTGCAACCGTGCGCCGTCTCCTGACTCCGTTGTGCGTGAGACTCTACGCGTTTCTCGCGTTGTTTCTGGTTGTGTTCTTCGCCTGGCCTCACGTCATGCGCACCGAGTGGAACCGCGAGCGGCTTTACCACCAGCTTCTCAGCGGCGATTCCAAGGAACGCATTGCCGCCGCCGAACAGCTTGTGGCTTACGATGGTCGCGAGCAGCTCCTCAAGGCGCTCCAGTCCGACTCCGCCTCCATCCGCACCGTGGCGATCAGCGCGTTGTTCGACATGTGGGTGGCGCGGGAGGGCGAGGAAGCGGCGCTCATCCTCCAGGTCGCCTGCAATTCCATCGAGCGCAGGAACATCAAGGGCGCGTTCAGCAACCTGACGAAACTCACCCAGATGCATCCGTTCTTCGCCGAGGGCTGGAACCGCCGCGCCACCCTCTTGTGGCAGCTGGGCCAGTTCGAGCAGGCCCTGGCCGACTGCCGGAAGGCGGTGTTGCTGGATCCGGAGCACTTCGCCGCGTGGCAGGGCATGGGCCTGTGCCAGGTGCGATTGGGTGATTTGCAGGCGGCCGTCAAATCCTTCCAGCAGGCGCTCAAGATCATTCCCCACGACCGCCAGACGCGGCGCTATCTCCAGTGGTCCGAGGACATGCTCAAGCGGGAGCAGCAGACGCGGCCAAAGGAACAGCCTGTGGGTGAGCCGGTCTGAACTGTTCGGTAATCAGTCGTCAGTCCAAAATCGCCGACATCCGGCTGTGCCTGCGCGACTGAACGCTGGTTACGGATTGCCCTTCCCCGCGGCCTCCGCCTCCCTTTGTGCTATGTCCTCCGCAAAGAGTTTTGCCACCTCCTTGAACTTCGCCGCGTTTTCCGGGTTCAGGTTCATCAGCACCTGATGGGATTCTAGGCAGTTCAGGGACAGGTCGAGTTTTGACGCGCCGGCGCACTCGACGGCGGTGAAGCAGAGGTTTTCCGGGCTGCTGGCCTGCACCACGCGGAAGAGCTGGAGCACGCCGAGGTTGTCAATCAGGTCGGCGACCTTGGGCGATGGGTTCAGCAGCTCGATGGGGCGCTGCTCGGGCGGGAGGTTGTCGGCGCAGAGCTTGGTGCCGAGGCTGGCGAGCACGCCGAGGAACGTGCTGTCCATGATGGGGCACGCCGCGAGGTCCACGATGAACCGTTGAGCGCCGCGCTCGCGCGACTCGTGGATCAGCCGTTTGAAGTCCACGCTGGACGCGAAGTTCGCGCGCCCGGAGATTTTTACGCAGACGGTGTCGCCGACGCGGGCGGCGAGGAGGGTGGGAGAGGGGGAGGTCATTCAGATTACGGCGGTGTCCCGGTCAGTTTTATCCAAGCATCGATATACGCACCAAGGGCTTCGTGTGTTCCAGTTGCATTCGCGAACGAGTCAAGAGGGTTGTAAATCCGCAGCAAGACCGACTGGCCGAGGCTTGGTTTCAGATGAACGAGGACGGCAGCCGGTCCAACGCTCAGGACATACAACAACGGCAAACCAACAAGCATGGACACGACGTAGAGCCATGTCTTACCCAACTTGTCTGTCGCCTCTTCACTCATGCCGTGTTCCGTTTCGGAGCCTGAAACCGTCTGCCCCAATCAACACCCGGCCCCGCCCCGTGGCAAGGGCGTGCGCTTCTTCTCCCTCTCCCTTCATCGGATGAGGGGAGAGGGTTTGGGGTGAGGGGTTTCGCGTGCCGGCATTGGTGGCCGCACCCCTCATCCGGCCTTCGGCCACCTTCTCCCCTCGCTCCGCGAAGGGAGAAGGCTCGTAACGAACGCGCGCCGAAAGCCGTGCCGGCGGTTTGCAACCGCCGTCCGTGGGATGGAGCAAGTCGAGACGGCTCCGTGCGGGCCACCCGCAACGCGGCGGCTGGAAGCCGCCGGCACGGGCTTGCCGCGCGCCCACTCCCTATTCCCCATTCCCCATTCTCCATTCCCTTCATCTCACCACCTCTTCCTTCCGCACGATCTGCGTGAGCGTCTGCTGCAGCACCAGCGATTCGTCTAGGCCGCTGCTCACCAGCTTCATGTTGCACTGGAGCAGCAGGTCCATCGCGCGGATCAGCTCGGCGAGCGTGTAGCGCTTGGCCTGCGGGAGCGCGCGGAAGAGCACGTAGGGGTTCATCGCCAGCGGGTTGATGCGCTTGTCCTCGGGCAGCGCGTCGGCGGGGACGCGTTCGAGCTGGGCCTTGAACCGGTTGTAATCGCCATCGGCCTTCAGCCAGCCGGCCTTGATCATCTCCTGGAGGAAGATCATCACGCGCACCTTCGAGATGAGGCCGTAGAGCAGGCCGATCTCGGACTTGCGCTCGACCTTGAGCCGGATTTCCCACAGCTCCTCGTCCAGCGTGCGGAGGAGCTTGGGCAGGTCGCGGTCGCCGAGCGCGTCGGCGAGGGCGAAGGCGCGGGCCTGCTTGTTGCGCGTGACGATGGCGTCCACGTCCGCCAGCTCGATGTCCGCGCGCGCGCCCACGTAGGCGGCGAGCTTCTCGACCTCACTGTGGAGCTGCGCCGCGTGCGGGCCGACGTTGGCGACGAGCTTGGCGAGGGCCTCGGAGGAAATCTCCTTCTTCAGCGCTTTGAGTTTCTTGTAAGCAAGATCCTCGGCCTGGTCAGCCCAATTGCGGTCGTCGAGCGAGAGCGCGGCGAAGTGTTCGACGCTGCCGAGCTTCTCCAGGGTTTTGTAAAATGTCTTCCGCTTATCCGTCTTGCCGGCGCTGACGAGCAGCCGCACGCCGTCCCAGCGGAAGGTCTTCAGCTCCGCCGCGAGTTCCGCCAGCGCCTCGGTCACGGCGCTGGATGCGGAGGTGCGGTCGTCGCCGAGGAAGCTGCAATCCTTGAACCACACGACCTTGCCGCTGCCGAAGAAGGGGAGCGTCTGGAGCGCCTCGCGGAGCTTGCCGAGGGCCTTGAGCGCCTCGCCCGCGTTGCCGACGGCGGCATCAATCGTCTCGTGGTCCATGCCGCCGACCTCGCCGCACCATTTGTCGTAGAGCTGCCGCGCGCGCTGCTTCACCGCGAAATCCTCGTCCCCGTGGAGGAGGGCGACGGAGGCGGCGGGTTGGGCAGCGGGGGGCATTGCGGAGCGAAGAAGTGATTAGTAATTAGTGCTTAGTCGGCACGGTGAGTTCGGAGCGGGCACTGATTACTAATCACTAATCACTTCCCCCCCTCAGGCTTCCTGTCCCCCGCCGCTTTCGTTCAGCTTGTCCAGATACTCGGTCATGTCCTCGACGCTCTCGAAGAGCTGCCTGGAGACGAAGACGGGCCGCTTGTGCGCCGCCGCCAGCGCGAGGCAGTCGCTCGGTCGCGCGTCCAGCTCGACGATTTTTTTCCCCAGTTCATTTTCCTGCTTGAGGATCAGCCGCGCAAAGTAGGTCGAGTTTTTCAGCTCGGTGATGACGATCCGTTCAACGGTGATGCCGAAGCCCAGGAAGACATTGACCATGAGGTCGTGCGTCAGGGGGCGCTCCTTGGGCTGGTCGCGCAGGAACATCCCGATCACGGCTCCGAGATTGTGCTCCACCTGGATGACGAAGACCTTGTCGTCGTTGCCCACGAAGATGGCGCAGCCGCTGTTCGCGGGGAGAATCCCACGAATCTGGACGGCGACCACTTCGTTCTTCATGTCCGGAGTCTAGGCGCGGGCAAACAAAACTCAAGCGCCAGCGTGCCGTGGGTATTCCGACCAGGGTTGCCCGCCCGCGCCGCGCGCGGCTGCCTCCGGGTGACGGGATCGCAGGATGGCGGATCAGAATGGCTCCGGCGGAAATTGCACTTCCCGGCCCCTTCTTCGCTGCTACTTTGTGGCCGTGCCTTTGCTCCGCATCCTGGTGGATGGCTACAGCCTTCTCCACGCCTGGCCAGAACTGGCCCCGGGCCGGGCGCGCCATTCCGCCGCCGCCCGCGAGGCCCTCATTCAGGAGCTCACGCATTATCACGACGCCACCGGCACGGCGCTCACCATCTTCTTCGACGGCGGGGGCGCGCCCGCCGGCACGCCGCAGACGCACTCGACGCGGCAGGTCGAGGTGCTCTACTCGCGCGCAGGGCAGACGGCGGATGAGATGATCGAACGCGCGGCCTACCGGTTGAGCCAGCTCGGCGAGGTTCTCGTCATCACCAACGACTACGCCGAGCGCGACACGGTGAATTCCTTTGGCGGCATGGCGCAAAGCTGCGAGAACTTCCTGCGCATGATGGGCGAAGCCAATCGTGACATGGCCCTGGACCTGAAGGAACACAACCGGCGCGAGCGCGCCCGCTTCAAACAACCGCGTTGATGACCTGGCGGAACAACATCCCGTGCCTGCTGGCGCTGACGCTTCTCTCGCCCGCCGCCCCTGCCGCAGCGCCGGCGCAGACCAGGCCGGTCGTCAAACTCACGCCCATCCAGCCCGTCGGCCCCTCGCCCATCACGCCGGACTGCCGCTACCTCCTCGTCGTGGACACCTCCGCCGCGATGCAGCGTTACGCCGACGGCCTCTACCGCACCACGCACCGGCTTGTCGCCACGGGCCTGGGCGGACGGATGCGCGACGGCGACATCTTCACGGTCTGGACCTACGCGGACACCGTGCTGACGCGCGAATTTCCGCTGAACGCCTGGACGCCGGAGCTCAACATCGGACTGGCAAACCGCGCCTACGAATTTCTCGCGCAGCAAAAGTTCCACGGCAAATCCAACCTCCGCCCCGTCTTCGCCGAACTCGGCCAGGCGCTCGCCATCGCGACCAACCTGACCGTCATCTTCGTCTCCGACGGCACCGATGTGGTGGTCGGCACGCCGTTTGACCGCCCGATCAACATCACCTACGGCAAGCGCGCCAGCGAGATGCGCTCCGCCAAGATGCCCTTCGTCACCTCGCTGGTGACGCGGCACGGCGAGTTCACCCACTGGTCGGTGCGCGGCGGCCTTGAAGACATCGGGCTGCCGTTCCCGGAGAAGCCCGCCGTGCCCGCGCCCCTGCTGGTGCAGGCACCCGTCGTGGTGACTCCGCCGGCCCCGCCAACGCCGGTCGCTGCGCCACCACCGGTCACCCCGTCCGTCGTCTCTCCTGCCAGGCCCGTCCCGACGACGAACTCTCCGCCCAAGCCCGCCGCTCCGGCTCCCGTTCCCAATACGGTGACGCGTTCCACCAAGCCTCTGCCGCCCGCCACGACCAACACCATCGCCGCCAAGCCACCCGAGCCGGTCGTGCCAAAGCCCGCTGCGCCCGCAACACCTCCCGTTCTCGCTCCCGCTCCGAAGGCGGCGATGAAAATTGAGCCGGCTCCGGCTCCCGTGTCCGTTCCGTCGAAGCCCGCTCCGAATCTTCAGCCGCCCCCTGCCATTCCCAAGCAGGAAGCCAAATCCGCATTGCCTCCTCCGCCCAAACCCGCTGTTGCCCCGGCTCGCGTCGTCCCGTCAACCTCGCCTGTTCCGATCCCCGCGGCTCCGCCAGTTGCGGCAAAAGCGAAAGAGCCGGTCGTGCCGCAACCCCTTCCTCCCGTGATTCCGCCCGCACTTCGCCAGCCGAGAAGCGTGATGGAGGCATCCAACGCGCTGGCCAAGGTCGAATTGCTTCGCCCGCCGCCTGCCCCG
>JBAYGL010000210.1:0-8847 GCA_041666725.1 Limisphaerales bacterium | reverse complement strand
ATGGAGCTGGGCCGCGCGCACCTCAAGCCGCTCACCATGAACCAGGTCGCCGAGGTCGTCGGCGTCCATGAAACCACCGTGAGCCGCGCCGTCTCCGGCAAATACATGGAGACTCCGCACGGCGTCTTCGAGATGAAGCATTTCTTCACCTCCGGCTTCACCTCGGCGGACGGCCAGGCCGTCGCGAACACCAGCATCAAGGACATGGTGGCCGAGATCATCAAGGGCGAGGACCAGTTCAACCCGCTCTCCGATGACGCGATTGTGAAGCTGCTCGTCGCCAAGGGCATCACCATCGCCCGCCGCACCGTGGCCAAGTATCGCGGCGAGCTGAACATCCTGCCCTCGAACCTCCGCCGGGTGTATTGATCCGGCGGCTGCTGTTCCAGCCCAGCAGCCCGGGAGGTCCAAGACGTTTACGGATTCTCAGCCGTTGATTGCTTCCGAGCTTGCTGCGGCTCAGAGAGCCGCGCCCCGCTCACCAGAAGTTTAGCTGCTGGAATAATAATCTTGGAGAATGAACTTGACCTCACTGGGCGACCATTGGTAACCCCACAAGCGAAACCAATGACCAGTGGAAATTCCATCCTAACTATGGACGTGCGCGCACTCCGCACTCCGGTAGGAGACGAGGTGACGAGTCTCCAATCAACTCGGAACACAAAACCCGGAACGAGGAAATTAGTCAGAGACTCCTCACGTCGTCTCCTACCCCCGCGTGTGGTAGGGACGCGCTGCTGCACGTCCTCCCCGAAATCCTGTCCAACAGTCCCGGAAAGCTATCCCGTCTCCCCGGAATCTTGTCGGACTGTCCCGACGCGTTTTCCGGATGTCCCCAAGCCTTATCCGTCAGTCTCGGCGCGCTATCCAAGTGTCCCGAAAGGCTATTTATCTGTCCCGAAACTCTGTTCAGGAGTCTTGGAACCTTATCCAACAGTCCCGGAACGCTATCTCAGTCTCCCGGAAGCCTGGTCTGACGCCCCCGAGGCACCAAAGTGGCACAAAGGTAGGGCGTGGTGCCTCACCGCGCCACTTCCAGAGCAAACGAACCCAAAAACCGGCGCGCTGAAACAGACGCGCCCTACCCAGCCCCCATCCGCCAGACCCTAAACTCCATCCCCTAAACTCCCATGCCTGATAATCCTCCTACACCTCCGCCCTCCGCCAAGCCCAAGCGCACCCGTGCCGCCGGCATCCGGGGCGAGTTTCAAATCCCGCCCGACAAGGCCCTCGCGTGAGCAGAATGCAAACTTTGGTCCAACGATTGATGCTTTGCGCGTTGGCGCTGGGGTTCAATCTGGCTGTCACCCCCGCAGTCTGGGCGGCTTCGTTCGTCAATACCGCTCCACTGCCAACCGCTCGCGGCTATCACACTACGACCCTGCTGCCCAATGGAAAGGTGCTGGTCACCGGGGGCTATGGCTCTGGTCCCACAAATCTATCCAGCGCGGACCTGTATGATCCGGCCATCGGCACGTGGACGACAACCGGTGCGTTGGGGACCTCCCGTGCTGGCCACACGGCGACGTTGCTGCCCAATGGGAAGGTATTGGTGGCGGGCGGCTACAACAGCACGAGTGGCTATCTTACCAGTGCAGAGTTGTATGATCCGGCCACCGGGATGTGGACGGCTACCGGCGCGTTAAATGTAGATCGGGGTGGGCACACGACGACATTGCTGCCCAATGGAAAGGTGTTGATGGCGGGCGGCGGGGACGATACTCGCAGGACGGAGCTGTATGACCCGGCCACGGGGACGTGGACGGTGACCGGCGCGCTGAACGCCAACCGTTCTGCTCACACGGCGACGCTGCTGCCCAATGGGAAGGTGCTGGTCGCAGGGGGCGCATATTATGACGGCGTCAGTCTCACCCGTCTCACCAGCACGGAGGTGTATGACCCGGCCACGGGAACGTGGACCATTACCGGAACGATGAGTATCGGTCGCGATACTCACACCGGGACATTGTTGGCGAATGGCAAAGTGTTGGTCGTGGGGGGCTTCGGTGCTTTCGAGGACGGCAGTGTTCTTGCCAGCGCCGAGTTGTATGATCCAGCCACGGGCACATGGACGGCGTCCGGTGCGCTGAACACCAACCGTTGGAACCACATGGCAACTCTGTTGCCCAATGGAAAGGTGCTGGTCACGGGGGGTGATGGTGATTTGGGCAGGCTTGCCAGCGCGGAGCTGTATGATCCGGCCACGGGCATCTGGACGGCGAGCGGCGTGATGAACATCGGACGCTGGTTTCACACGATGACATTATTGCCCAATGGGAAGGTGCTGATTGTCGGAGGTGAAGACAACAGCGGCACGCTTAACGGCGTGGAATTGTATGACTCGGCGGTGGGGATGTGGACGGCGGCTGGCACGATGAGCACCGCTCGCAGCGCTCACACAATGACACTGCTCCCGAATGGGAAAGTGCTGGTCGCGGGGGGCTACAGTGGCAGTGTCTTTCCTACCAGCGCGGAGCTGCATGATCCGGTCACAGGGACGTGGACGGCGACTGGCGATTTAAGCTTCGGCCGCAATTCCCACACGGCGACGTTGTTGCCCAATGGAAAAGTGCTGGTTGCGGGGGGATGGAACGGCGTTGCCGGTCTTAGCAGCACGGAGTTATACGACCCGTCCACAGGGGCGTGGACGACGACAGGCGCGCTTGGAAACACGCGCCATGCACACACGGCAACATTGCTGCCCAATGGTAAAGTGTTCGTCGTGGGAGGGTATTCTGTTGGCACCGTTCTTACCAGCGCGGAGCTGTATGACCCGGGCACTGGAACGTGGACGACGAGCGCCGCGATGAGCGGCTCCCGCAACGGTCACACGGCCACATTGTTGCCCAACGGGAAGGTGCTGATAACGGGGGGGGCAAACAACAGTGGTTATCAGTCCGCTGCGGAGTTGTTTGATCCAACCACGGGGACATGGACGACGACCGGCACATTGAGCACCGTCCGCGCTAGTCATACCGCAACATTGCTCCCAAATGGGAAGGTGCTGGTCTCAGGTGGCGGAGGAGACGGCGGCGTTATGAGGAGCGCGGAACTCTATGAGCCGGCCACCGGTGTCTGGACGGCGACCGGAACACTAAACATCTCTCGAGCTAGCCACTCGGCGACGTCGTTGCCCAGTGGAAAGGTGCTGGTCGCTGGTGGCAGTGACGGTGCTGGCAACAACTATTATCTCGCAAGCGCGGAGTTATATGACCCGGCCACCGGGGCGTGGACAGAAACCGCCGGGTTGAGCATCGCCCGGGGCAGCGAAGCTCATAGGGCAACATTGCTGCCAAGTGGGAAAGTGCTGATCTCGGGAGGAAAAGAAGGAGCCACTGGCTCTATTTCCAGTCCGGAACTGTATGACGTGGGACTCGGTTTCGGTTCGTCCTGGCAGCCCCAAATCACTGCGTTCACTTCGCCAATTATTTCCGGCAACACATTGACTCTCACTGGCACTCGTTTCCGCGGCATCTCCGGTGGCTCCGGCGGCAAGACACAAGATTCGCCGGGCGATTGTCCGGTGGTGCAGCTACGCAGTCTGGAGAACGGCCAGACCGTGTTCCTGCGCTCCACGAACTGGTCCACCAATGCCTACACCTCCACCGGCGTGAGCGGTTTGCCGTCCGGCTGGGTCATGGCCACGATGTTCGTCAACGGCATCCCAAGCAGCAACTCGCCGATTATCCGTTTCGGCAAGGTGGTTCAAAGTGCGCCGGTCTATTACTGGCCCGGCGTGCCGGTGCCAGTGGTCGTGGAATACGGACCGGCCACGGGCACACTGAACCACTCGCTGACGGTGCAACTGCCCACCACAGCGGTCACCGGGCTGTTGCCGGACAGCCTCGGCACGGGCGGGCTGGCGGTGGGCTATCGCGCCTCCGGCAGTTCGGTGAAGCTCTACGCCACGAACATCTCGCACAGCGGTGTCTGGAACGCGGCCAACGGCACAGTGAAGTGGGGACCGTTCTTTGACAGCACGCCGCGCCGCCTCACCTACACGGTGGTGCCGGTGCTGGGCTGGACCAACGCCATCACCCTGACCGTGGCGCTGTCCGAGGACTCGGTGACGACAGGCAACGACAGCAGCATGATTCAACTGAACCCGGCACACCCGGCAGACAACGGCCCGGCGACGGACCAGCTCCTGAGCATCTTCGAGGTGGCGGCCTATTCGGCGGCATGGCGCAAGTCGCTGGGCTGGCATGTGCCGCCCACGCCGATTGACCAGAACTGGGTAACCGCCGCCGGAGCCATCTGGAAGACGGGCGAGTATTACACGAACGGTCCGGCCAGCCCGCCGCAGCGCTGGCAGTCGGCTCCGTTGCCACCTGGCTATGCCGCCACGAACAGCAGTCCCGTCGCGGCCTTTTCCGTGAGTGCAGCCAGTGCGTATGGCAGCGCGCTACGGCAGCTCACCGCCACACCGGGCGGCCCGGCGGGCGCACAGGACATCACGCTGTCCGTCACGCCGGCGGCGAGTGTGCAGGTGTTCCTGCTGGAGGAGCAGTTGCCGCCGGGCTGGACGGTGGGCACCGTGAGCGCGGGCGGCGTGTGGGACACGAACTTCAACAAGGTGAAGTGGGGGCCGGTCTTCTCATCCGCCCCGGCGACCTACACTTACACGGCCGTTCCGCCGGCCGGGGCGCGCGGCATTCACGCCTTCAACGGGCTGGCGGCATTTGACGGGGACATCATCGCGGTGGCCGGGCAGGCGGAGTTGTCGCTGGATGCCGCGCCCATCGCGCCCTACGTGCTGGTGCAGCCGACGGGCCGCACGGTGAAGAGCGGGGACACGGTGTCCTTCGGCGTGGTGGTGGGCGGCACCGCGCCGCTGACCTTTCAGTGGCGGAAGAATGGCTTCAACGTCGCCGGGGCCACGAGCGCTTCGCTGACGTTGAACAGCGTCACGACCAGCACGAAGGGGAACTACGACGTGGTCATCAGCAGCGCGGGCGGGAGCGTGACGAGCTTCCCGGCGACGCTGACGGTGCTGGCGGTGAGCTTCAACGGGATGATGGTGTTCGGGGACAGCATCAGCGACACGGGAAACAGTCCGGCGAGTCCGGCCAACCTGTATTTCAACGGCCGCTTCAGCAACGGCAGCCTGTGGGAGGAAATCCTCGCGCCAAAAATTGGGGTGACGTATGACCCGGCGCTGAACTACGCCGTGTCCGGTGCGGAGACGGGGGATTTGGCTTTTCAGGTTGCGAGCGTGAGCGCGGTGAACGGTCAGCTCTGCACCCTCTCGGCGGGCGGGAATGACTTCATCAACAACTTCGGAGTCGGGGTGGATGATTTTGTCTGGGGCGGCATCATCAACACGGCGGTGGGCAACATCACGTCAGCCATCAGCAGCCTGCACGCGAAAGGCGGGCGAAGCTTCCTGGTGCTGAACCTGGCGGACATGGGGCAGTTGCCCGGCACACGGCAGAACGTGCCGTCGCTGATGACCTACGCGGGGCAGAAGACGGTGCAGTTCAACACGGCGCTGGCCAATGCGCTGACGACGTTGCAAGGGCAGCTCACGGGAAGCAGCATCAAGGTGGCGGACGTGTATGGCCGCGTGAACCAGATTCTGGCGGCCCCGGGGACGTTTGGCTTCACGGTGACGACGGTGGACGCATTGAGTGACGGGGCGCTGGCGGACAAGAGTTTCACTGGGCCGGGCGCGAACTACCTGTTCTGGGATGCGATTCACCCGTCCACGAAAGGGCACGCGCAAATCTCGACGGCAGCGGAAGTGGCGTTGGGCATCTTCGGCAGCACCGTGACAGCGCCGGCCATCACACAGCAGCCACAGGGAGCCACGGTGGTGGCGGGCGCTCGCGTGCTCCTGGGCGTCGGTGCAACCGGGACAGCGCCGATGACGTATCAGTGGAGGCGGAACGGGACGGTCCTTACGAATGCCACTAGCCCGATGCTCATCCTTGCGAACATCCAGTCCGGCAGCGCGGGAAACTACGACGCCGTCGTCAGCAACGCGGCGGGCAGCGTCACGAGTTCGCCGCCGGCGGTGGTGACGGTCACGGGGGGGGTTACGTTGCCAGTTATTTCTGCCCAACCGCTGGACCAGACTGTCATTGCGGGGAGCAACGTGACGTTCTCCGTGGCCGCCACCGGAACGCCCCCGCTGGTATATCAGTGGTTCCGGAATGGAGCCCCGCTGGGTGGTGCCACAGCGGCCACACTGAATCTGACGGCGGTGACGCGGGCGGTGAGCGGCATTTATCTGGTCGGAATCACTAACGCGGGCGTAGGACTCCTGAGCAGCAACGCCGTGCTGCGCGTGCTGGTGCCGCAGCGGTTGCAATCGCCGCAGCGCGGAGGTGGCGGGCAGTTCCAACTGCGCTTCGACGACCCGGACGGCGCGCTGGGCAGTGACTTGTCGCGCTTCGAGGTGCATCACACCACGAACTTCCTCGGGGCGAACACCGCCTGGGTGACCAACAGCGGAAACTTCACCATCAGCAACGGGAAGATTCTCTTCGATGACGCCGGAAGCCTCGGCACCGCCCGCCGCTACTATCGCGTCATCGAGAAGTGACAATTTTGTCCGCCTGAGTGGGCGGGCACGGGTCGGGGTGCTTTTGTTTCCGCGTTACGCGCCCCGGCCCGTTGTTGACTTGATTTCCTGCGTGTGCGGGAAAGACAGGCTCTGGCCGTGCATTCGTGTGCCGGCTGGAGCCTGTCCTGTTTGTCACGCACTCCCTCCGCTGCTGCGAGGGAGAAGACTGCGGCTCAGAAATCGTAGGGGCTGCTGTCATCAGTCTCGTTTGCGTGCTGGCCGGAATCGCGTCACCGTCCCTGCGAATGAGTTTTGCCATCCAGCACAGCGCGTTGCGCAACCTCTACGGCAAGGGCATCGCCGGGGAAGCGTCCGGCATTTCGCGGGCGTTGGCCGGCCTTCTCCTTGGCTGTCTCGTCGTCGGGTTCGGACTGCCGTTGACTGCGGTCGCAGCGGATGCAGCCGATCCCCCGCCAGCGTTCGCCGCGGTGTTTCTCCGCTGGGTTTCCACGCCCGGAGAAACCAACCGGGTCACGCTCGAAGTCTCCGGCCTGAGCGGGGACGCGCTCGCTGCGTTGCAGTCTCCCGGGTGGCCCACGGCGAACTGGCCGCGCCTGCTCAACGTCTTCGTCGAACAACCGGGTTTCGAACCGCTGCCGCTCGCCGGCGAGCATCGCGTCGAGCCGGACGTGCTCCGGTTTGTGCCGGCCCTTCCGCTGGAGCCGGGCCTGCGCTACCGCGCGGTGTTCGATGCCGGCCAGTTGCCCGGCGCGTCGTCGCCCGCCGCCGGCAGGGTCTCCTCCATCCTTCAAGTGCCCGTGCGCCCCGATCGCGCCACCACGACCGTCACGCAGGTTTACCCGAGCGCCGACGTGCTGCCGGAGAACCTGCGGAAATTGCACGTCCACTTCTCCGCGCCGATGAGCCACAGCAAACTCCACGAGCACATCCGCCTGTTCAACGAGGGAAACCAGCCGGTGGAACTGTCCTTCCTCGAACGCGCAGGAGAGCAGTGGAGCGCCGACATGATGCAGCTCACGCTCTTCATTGGCCCGCGCCCGGACCTGCCGTTGAAAGAAACGGCCCCGATGTTCGTCGCCGGTCGCCGTTTCACTCTGGTCATCGGACGCGGCTGGAAGGATGCGGCGGGCAGCCAGCTCAAGCAGCCGTTCGTGAAGCGCTTCACGGTCGGACCACCGGATCATTTGCCGCCCGATCCGCGCCGCTGGGGCTACCAGGCTCCGCCCATCCGCACGCGCGAGCTGCTGGCCATCGACCTCGCCGAGCCGATGGACTCCGTGCTGGCGCTGCGGATGATCCGCGTCGTGGATGATTCGGGCCACGCCGTGCCCGGCCAGCCGTTCCTCACCGAGCGCGAGCGCATCTGGAAATTCCTCCCGCAGCAGTCATGGAAGCCCGGCCACTACGCGCTCGTCGTCGAAACCGCGCTTGAGGATGTCGCCGGCAACCCTGTGGGCCAGTCGCCGGCGGCGGACTCTGTTGAAGCTGAACTGAAACCGGTGGCGCTGCCGTTTGAGCTGCGCTGACTCAGCCGGAGCGATGCAGTTGAAGCGACGGGAGCGCGGCCTTGAGGCCGCAGCAGGGTGGAATGCAAAGGGGATCAACGAACTTCCGAGCCATCCATGCGAACGAACCAAACCGTGAGGTCGTCACCAACGCCAGCGGTGACGCGAACGCTGCTGACAGCCGGACGTTCCTGCGGCCTGAAGGCCGCGCCCCCGCTGAATCGTTCCGGTTCAGCGCGCGCCCAGGTGCTGCTCGAACAGCTTGTAGGCCTGCTCTCGCATCGCGTCGGGGAAGTCGTGATCGCAGTCGGGATGTTCGACGAGGAGGTTGCCGGGTTTGCCGTGGAGCTTGTAAACCTGCGCGGCGGCGGCGACCACGCGGTCCACGCTGTCCCACTTGAAGTTTGAATCCTTGAGCGGCGCGTTGATGAAGCACACGCGCGGCGCAAGCGCGCCGATCATCTCGTGGAAGTCGAAGGGGATTTCCTCCAGCCGGCCCCGGTAGCCCGCGAGCCTGGGCATGTAGCGCGTCTGGCACCAGCCCTTCTCCAGCTCCCAGTTCTTCGGGTTGCCGCCGTAGTAATCGAGATAGGAGTCGAGCCCGCAGCTGGAGACGATGACCTTGATCCGCGTGTCGAAGACGCCGGTGTAAACCGAGTTGTGCCCGCCAAGCGAGTGGCCGATGGCGCCGAAGCCGGCCTTTGCGTTCACAGACGGCATCGCCTCCAGCACGTCGAGACCGCGCATGTTGTCCCACACGGCCTTGAGCGTGCCGCTCTCCCAGCCGAGCGCCTTGAGGTCGGGCTGGTAATT
>JBAYGL010000209.1:0-8864 GCA_041666725.1 Limisphaerales bacterium | reverse complement strand
CCTTCCCGCGCTGCTTGAGCCTGAAGGTTTCGATGATTTCGGCGGCCTTGCGGGATTGCACGGTCTCGGGCCGCGCCTGCACGATGAACAGCTCGCCGGTGCGGCCGTCCTTGGCCCACTCGATGTCCATCGGCGTCGGGTGGCCGCGCTTGGCGGAGTAGTGGTCCTCGATGATGCAGGCCCAGCGCGCGAGCTGGAGGATCTCGTCATCGTTGATGGCGAACTTCACGCGGTCGCCGGGTGAAACGGGAATGTTCTTCACCATGCGCCCGCCGCCCACGTCGTAGACCATCTTGAATTCCTTCGTGCCGGTGATTTTCTGGAGCACGGGACGGAAGCCGGCCTTCAGCGTGGGCTTGAAGACGTAGTATTCGTCCGGGTTCACGCTGCCTTGCACGACGTTTTCGCCGAGGCCGTAGGCGGCGTTGATGAGCACCGCGTCGCGGAAGCCGGTCTCGGTGTCGAGCGTGAACATGACGCCGCTGGACGCGAGGTCCGCGCGCACCATGCGCTGCACGCCGATGGAGAGCGCAATCTTGAAGTGTTCAAAACCCTTGTCCGTGCGGTAGCTGATGGCGCGGTCGGTGAACAGCGAGGCGAAGCAGCGCTTGCAGGTTTCCAGCAGGGCGCGCTCGCCCTGCACGTTCAGATAAGTTTCCTGCTGCCCGGCGAAGCTCGCGTCCGGCAGGTCCTCCGCCGTCGCGCTGCTGCGGACGGCCACGTCGGCGGGCGCTCCGGAATCACCGCTCAGTTCGCGGTAGGCGGACACGATGGCGGCTTCGAGGTCGGCGGGCAGTTTTGCGGCGAGGACCGCATGACGCACGCGCTGGCCGCGATCGCGGAGATTGTCCATGTTCCCTGTGTCGAGACCGCGCAGGAGGCGGGTGATTTCCTCGTCCAGCCCGGCGGAGCGGAGGAAATGGCGGTAGGCGTCGGACGTGATGGCGAAGCCGTCGGGCACCTTCACGCCCTTGGGGGCAAGCTCGCGAAACATCTCGCCGAGCGAGGCGTTCTTGCCGCCGACGAGCGGGATGTCGCCGATGCTGAGTTCGCGGAACCACTTGATGAACCCGCCGGGAGACTCTGCGGGAACGGGACGTGCGGCCCGTATTTTTTTGGTCTTGGCATGCATGGCTAATTCTCCTTTCCGGGCGCGGTGAGCGCGATGAATTCCGGCTCGTGCTCGCGCACGACAAGGACGGGAACGGAGGCGTGCTGAACGACGCGCTGGGCGGTGCAGCCCAGCAACAGGTAGCGCAGCCCGCTGTATCCGTGCGTGGAAACGATGATGAGGCCGGCGCAACTGCGGAGCGCCTCGTTGCCAATCTCGATGAACGGATTTCCATTCAGGACGGTGGTCACGACGGGCAGGTCGGCCGGCAGCTCATCCTCACGCATGCGGGCCAGTTCACGTCCGGCGGATTCCCTCATCGCGGCTTCCTGCAGGATCATGGTGAGATGGGACACATCGGCCGGCAGCACGGTGGGCACGACATGAACGAGATGCAGCGTGGCATCGAACTCACGCGCCAGGGCCACGCCGTAGCAGAGGGCCTTGCGGGATTCCGCGGAGAAGTCCGTCGCCACAAGGATCCGGCGGAGCGGCAGCAACGCAGGCTGCAATTCGTCGCCGCTGACGCCGGGAACAACCCACACCGGGCAGGGCGCGCTGCGGACGACCTGTTCCGCCGAGTTGCCAAGCAGACAGTGCGGAATCAGCGACTCACCATGCGTGGCCATCACCACGAGGTCCGCGGCATGTTCACGCGCGGCTTCAGGGATCTGGAACTGCGGCTCGCCTGCGCAGACGAGCAGATCCTTTACGTGCCGTGCGGCGGAACCCTGCGTGCGCACAAAATCCTCCATCCTGCGGCGGGCGGCGGCTTTGAGATGCATGTCGCGCCGCGCGAGGTGAGCATAGCCCCACTCGGGGAGCATGGACGGGGGAACGACGTGCAGGAGGGCGATCTTGCCACCGAAGCACTCGGCCAGCGCCACCGCGTAATGATACGCCCGCAGCGAGGAGGCCGAGAAATCCATCGGCACGAGCAGCCGGTGCAGGCGAACGCGGCCCGGCGCACCATCAGGCAGGCGCTTCGGCGGGTCACCGGTGTCTGGGGCAGGCGAAGCATTCATATTCCAACCTCTGGGGCAACATGGTTCATCCTGGCACAACGGGCCTCGCCGCCGCTTGCCAATTGTTAAGCGAGAATTGGGAGGCGCAGGCCATCCGGGCCGGGCCTCCGCTGGAAACCCGGGGACGTCATGCCGCGCGCGCGGAGGACGGCGCAGCGTCAGACGCTCCGGTGCCGCCGGGGTCCCGCCATGACGGATTCAGCCGCAGCCCCTGACGGTATTCCGCCTCGGCTTGCAGCCAGTGATCGAGATCACGACCCGCCGGCCGGCCCGCCTGCTCGAACAGTCGTCGTGCATGCCGTTCGATTTCCGCCTGGGAGGAGGCGCTGTAGAGGGGGATCATCTCTGTCATGACAACTCCTTTCTTGTCCGGTGTTCATTTGACTCGTCAGCCCGCGTGGAGCAGATGTCCTGAATCTTGTGATGGATTCTCCCAGCGACCGGGAACCAGCGCTCGTGGAGTTTCCGCGCCTGTCGCCGACGGCAGGATTTGTCGGATGAGTTCAAGCAGCTTTGCCACCATGAAGGGCTTCGTCAGGATGGCTCCGCAGTTCAACAGGGAATGCTCCTCCCGCGACATCGCACCAAGTGCTCCGGAAGTCAGGATGACAGGCAGGGTCATCTGCGCCAGGCGCGCTTTACGGATAAGCTCGACCCCGGTCAGATGGGGCGTCTCATTCTCCGTGATCAGCAGCTGGTAGGGCATGCTTTGGAGAGCGGTCCAGGCTTTGGCCCCGTCAGCCGCGGTGTCCACTTCATAGCCTGACCGGACAAGCAGTTCTCCGCACAAGCTCCGCATCGCCTCGTCCGCATCAACGAAAAGGATGCGGGTGCGCAGCCCGTCCGCGGCCGGTCCGCGCGCCGGCTCAACTCCGGTCGATGACGCGTTCATGGCGGTCGGGCCTTCTGCGCTTGCTGTGGTGCGGTCCGCTGGTGGTGGAACACTTCTTCGGTGAAGGGTTCCGCATCTCCGGGCGCTGATGAACGCGTTCCATGGTCTCGTCGAGTTTTTGCCACAGCGCGGCGGTGAAGAACCCGAGGCCTGCCTGGGTCGCGGCGGACCGGATGGCTTCCAGCCTGTCCGGGCCGGGCCCGCCGGCGTTCCCCTCCGTGCCAAACAAGGCGACAACCGCGGTGGCGGTTCCCTCCTTCCGGCTGATGGCGGCCTGGGCCCATCGCCCGACGGTCGGCGGCAGCGAATTCGCGCTGCTGGTGGCGATGATCAGGATGTCCGCCTTGACGGCGTCGTCCGAGGCCACTTCCGCCCAGTCCGTGTCCTCCAGCAGGTCAAAGGACCACAGGAGCGATTGGAATTCGACGACCTCGCCCAACCCTCTGCCGAGATCAGTCATCACGCGCATGGCGCGTTTGCCTGCGGCGACTTCATCGTAGGCAACGACGATCCGGAGCGGGTGGGACAGATCGCAGGTTTCCTGGTCCTCGGGAATCACTTCATCCACAAACGCTTGAGCTTGCACAAGGGAAGGATGACACGCCGGGGAAAGGAGGTAATTGGGATGCTGCCCCATGCTTCGGTAAGAACTTCACCTATCGACGTAGCGAACCGTCCCCTTTCGCAGCAGCAAGACATGCCAGGTCACATCCGAAAATCCGGCCCGCCTTCACCGGCTCCGCATGGCCTGCGCCTGCACCCAGCACACCGCATGGTAGGAAAGGCTGAGGGCGTTCTTGAGCTTGAGCTTCTCCTTGATGTGCTCGCGGTGGACGTCCACCGTCTTCGGGCTCAGGTGCAACGCGGCGGCAACCTCCTTGGTGCTCTTGCCCTGGCCCAGCAGCTGGAAGACTTCAAACTCACGGTCGGAAAGTTTTGCGACGGGAGAAGCGGAACCGCGCGGGATGTGCGCCGTCGCGGCATCAAGCAGCCGGGCGGCCACCTGAGGGCTGACGCAGGACTGCCCTTTCAACAGGAGGCGGATGACCTTGAGCAACCTGGACGAGCCGATGTCCTTCATCACGTAGCCCCGCGCGCCCGCGTGCAGCGCCCGCTCCGCGTAGAGCATCTCGTCATGCATCGACAGCACGAGCACCGGCAGCTTTGGCATCATGGCGTGGACGTCCTTGATGAACTCGATCCCGCTCCGGCCGGGCATGGTCATGTCCGTGATCATCAGGTCGGGTTTTGATTTCGACAGTTCGGTCATCGCCCCGGCGGGACTGCCGGCCTCGCCGCAGACCTCCATGTCCGCCTGACGGTTGATGATGGCGGCCAGGCCCTCGCGCGTCATCGGGTGGTCATCCACCACCAGCACCCGGTGTTTGACGGACGGGCTCCGGCGGGCCGGTTTCGCGCCGGCGGATTTCGGCAGCGGCCCGGGCCGGCCTGTCGTGCGTTTCCTGATGCTCATGGATTCCTCATTGGAAGCGTGCAGACCACGCTCACGCCATGGCCGGGCTTCGAATCAATCTCCAGCGAGGCGCCGATGACGTGGGCGCGATGACGCATGATCTCCAGCCCGATGCCGGACCTGGACTTCCAGTTCCCGGGCAGGCCCCGGCCGTCATTCTTGATCTGGAGGAGCAGCATTCCCTCCTTGTGCGCCAGGCGGATATGGATGTGGCGCGGCCGGGAGTGTTTGAGCGCGTTGTTCACGGCTTCCTGGGCGATGCGATAGAGATGGATCACCGTCTGGGCCCCCTCGAAAACGACCGGCGTCCGGCAGATGAGGCGGCACTCAACCTTGCCGGGCAGATGGGTGCTGTGCGCCAGCTGCCCGAGCGCCTCCATCAGTCCGTCCGCCTTGACGTTCATCGGCGACAGGCCGTGCGCGAGAGTGCGGGTGGCGGTGACGCATTCCCGCAGCGCCTCGCCCATCTGACGCGCCTGTTCCCGGAGCTTCTCCCGTTCCGCCGCGAGATCGTCCGCCGCCAGGTCTTCCAGAAGGAGGAAGCACTTCATCTCCAGGCCGGTGAGCCGCTGGCCGAGGCCGTCGTGCAGGTCGTGTCCGATGCGCTGCCGCTCCCGGTCGCTGATTTCCACCAGCTCGGACTCCAGCCGGCGGCGCTCCGTTATGTCGCGGACGGCGACGATGACGCCGACGATCTCCCCGTGCGCATCCCGCATTGGAGCGAACCGTTCCACCTTCCAGCCCTCCCTCCCTCTTTCCGGCACCTTGTATGGCGTGTCGGGGCCTTCGAAGATCTCCCCGGCCAGCGCCCGCGCAAACATCTCCTCGATGTGCTGCTCGCGCAGAAACGGAAACAACTCCAGCGTGCGCCGGCCCAGCACCTCCTCCGCGCGGTAACCGCTGATCTGCTCCATGAACGGGTTCCACACCACAAAACGCCCCTCGCGGTCGTAAACGACGATCCCCGCCTGCGCGCCGTCAATGACCTGCTTGCTGAACTGATTCGCCTCGATCAACGACTCCTCCACCCGCTTGCGTTTGGTGATGTCGCGCACGATCCCCGTGAAGACGCGCCGCCTGGCGAGCCGCGCCTCGCTCACGGACAAATCCGCCGGGAAGGTGCTGCCGTCCTTGCGCCGGCACGAAACTTCGCGCCCGCTTCCGATGACGGTGCTTTTGCCCGTGGCGCGGTAGTTCGCCAGGTGCCGGTGGTGTTGCTCGCGGTGCGGCGAGGGCATCAGCAGGCTGACGTTCTGGCCGATGGCTTCAAGGCCCGTGTAACCAAACAGTTTCTCCGCCGCGTGGTTGAAGGATTCGATGACGCCCTGCTCGTCGATGGTGATGATGGCATTGACCGCGGTGTCGAGGATCGCGCGCAAAAGGGTTTCGCTGTCGTGCAGCTCCCGTTCGGCCTGTTTGCGGACGGAGATGTCGAGCAGGGCCGAGCGGCACATGAAGCCCTCCTTTTTCCCGTCACACACCAGTTCGCTCCGCATCACCGCCGGGAAAGGACCGTCGCCCTTCCGGGTCAGGCGCAGCTCGGTTTCACTCACCGCCCCCGGACTCGACAGCCTGGCAAGATGCCTGCGAAACACGGCCAGATCCTCGCGCAGGACGTGCTGATGAAACGGGACGCCGACGAGCCGGGTGCGCTGCACGCCCAGCATCATGGCGGCGGTCAGGTTGATTTCCCGGATGACGCCCTTGTCGTCGAGGGTGACAAAACTCACGGGGGCGAAGTCGTAGAGGTCCGCATAACGGTCGCGAGTGACCTCGATGTTTTGCTGCGCCTCGCGCAACTCACAGTTCTGCGCCTGCAGCTCGGCCTTCTGAACCTGCAGCTCGCGCAGCAGCCGTTCGTCTTCAAAGGCGCCATGCATCGTCGGGAGGCGCTGTTCCAGCACCTTGATGCACTGGATCAGCTCCGCCCTGGTCATCTCCGCGTGCCTTTTCATGGGGCACTCACCCGTTTGCCCCCTTCGTCGCCGGCAGACGGCGTCGCGTTGAACCGAGCCAGGCCAAAAGCGAACCGGGGCGCGCGTCCCGCTGTGCGCCGCCGGTCGCGCGCATTTGACATCCATCACGGCTGCTGTGGATGCACATCACAGTTTCCCCTGAAGCGACGGGGATTTGAGGCTTTGACCCACGCCACATCCCTGTCACCCGTGATTCGGCGCTGCTTCCTGAAATTTGCCTGAAGCTAACCCTGTGCTGCCAACCTGTGGGAATGAAGCCATGAGCCGCCGGGGGAGCCTCGTTGCAACGACCGCGGGCTGATGCAGCCTCACATGCGTCCGTGCCGCAGGATGGAGAGCAGCAGCCAGAAGGCCATCAACGCGGCGAGTATGAACCCCGCCAGTCCGACCACGGGCATTTCGCCGATCTTGGGCGGAAGGTTGGCGAGCACGATGAGCGAGGATCCGATGATGAGCGAGGCCAGCACGATGGCGAAGGACAGGCGGTTGCTCACGCGCTCGGCGGAGCTGACCAGCGGCTCCAGGCCTTCGTGCTGGAAGTGAATCCGCGCCTGGCCCGCCTTCATCTGCGCGGCGATGCGGCGGAGTTCGGCCGGCAGTTCGCGCGCCAGCTCGGTCACCTCCGCGCCGAAGTCCACCAGGCCGCCCAGCACCCGCCTGGGCTTGTAGCGCGCCATCCGCGCCTGCCGCATGAATGGTTCCGCCTGCGCGACGAAGTTGAGTTCCGGGGCCAGCCGCCGCACCAGCGCCTCGGTGAGGCTGAGCGCCTTCAGCATGACGAACAAGTCCGGGGGCAGACGCAGGCGGTTCCGCGTTGTGAGCTGGAAAAGTTCCGTCACCAGCTTGCCGAACTGCATCTCGCCCGCCGGCCGGTAGAAATGCTGGTGCATGAACTCCGCGACATCCGCTTCCAGTCCCTGCTGCGCCGGCTCGCCGTCGGCCTCGGTGAGCTTCAGCAGCGCGTGCGTCACGGCGATCTCATTGCGCTGCGAAATGCCCCAGACCAGGTCGGCGAACGTTTCGCGCGTGCGCTGGTCCAGGAAGCCCATCAGTCCAAAATCGAGGAAGCAGATGCGGTTGCCGGGCAGGATGTGGATGTTTCCGGGATGCGGATCGGCGTGGAAGAAACCATGGGTGAAAATCTGCTTCATCACCAGGTCCGCGATGCGCCGGGCAATCTCCACGCGGTCCAGCTGCGCATCCGCCAGGGCATCCAGCTCCGAAGCCTTGATGCCATCCACAAACTCCATCGTCAGCAGCCGCGCCGAGGTCAGATCGTGATGCACCCGCGGCAGGTGGATGGTGGGTTCGCCGGAGAACTGCCAGGTGAACCGTTCGAGGTGCGCCGCTTCGCGGATGAAATCCAGCTCCCGCTCCAGGTTGCGCGCCAGTTCGTTGACGATTGCCACGGGACGGTGCTGCTTCCAGCCATCCAGATGCTCTTCAGCGAACGCGGCGAGGTGTCGCAGGATGTCGAGATCCACCTCCACGAGCGCCTTCACCCCGGGCCGTTGCACCTTCAGCACCACCTGCCCGCCGGAGCGGAGCACGGCGCGGTGCACCTGGGCGACCGAGGCCGAGCCCAGCGGAGCGGGCTCGATGGAGGCGAACACCTCGTCAGGCGGACGCCGCAACTCCTCCGCCAGCACGCGCCGGATGTCTTCAAACGGGGCGGGTGCGACCTGGTCCTGCAACTTCGCCAGTTCGTCGGTGAACTCGCGCGGCAACGTCTGCGTGCGCGAGGCGGCGAGCTGGCCCAGCTTGATGAACGTGGGACCGAGCTCCTCGCACGCCCGGCGCAGGCGCTCGGATTGCGAAAGCCGGCCGACCACCGCCTGCTCCTCGCGCAATCGCCGGAAAAACGGCCCGTGCGAACGCGGCAGGTGCAGCCGCCCGGCAATGTCCTTGTAGCCATACTTGAGCAGCACCCTCCCGACGTGGCGGAAGCGCGCCGCGTGCTGGAGCGTGCGGCCCAGCTGTTTGAAGCGCTGGAAGAGCATGCCGGTGTGAAGTGTCAGATCAGTTTCACGATGGGTGCAACGGCCGAACCGGCTCCGCCGATGTTCGGCCCAAATTCCGTCAGCCGTCGCGCCGCCTCGCTTGCGGTCAGCCCCGCCGGCCCGCTCTTCAGGCTGTAAAAGGCTTCGGTCAGACTCATACCAACTGCCGGTGAAATCCGGTTGAATCCAGGCGCAGGCAACTGCGCTCCTCCCTCTCCCTTTGCGGAGCAAGGGGAGAGGGCCGGGGTGAGGGGTTGGCCGCGTTGGCATTGGTGGCCCCACCCCTCATCCGGCCTCCGGCCACCTTCTCCCCTCGCTCCGCGAAGGGAGAAGGAGCAACTCCGCCACCGGTGCCGGTTCCACCAACCTTCACACGTAGTCGGTAT
>JBAYGL010000208.1:0-8898 GCA_041666725.1 Limisphaerales bacterium | reverse complement strand
TGCGCTTCGACATCCGCGGAACGAACAACGAATCCTTCGGACAATGGCAGGTCCCGGTGCAGGCCCGCCTCTGGCGCGACGTGCTCGTCGCCGGCTCCTCCCTCTCACGGGGTCAGGGGCTGGCAACGGCGGACGTCCACCCCGAGCGACGCGACACGCTCACACTCCGCGAATTCATCGTCGCCCTGCCGGGTTCACTCGATGCTTATGAGCTGGCCGAGTCGCTTTCCGCCGGGCGCGAGCTGACCGGCCGTTCCCTTCGCGCGCGCCCCGTGATCTTCCGGGGCAAGGTCGTGGACGCCGTCGCGGCCGACAGCACCCTGCACATCTCCGTGAAAGTCGAAGCCTTGGAAGACGGTGCGCCCGGTCAAACCATCCGCGTGCGGAACATGCAATCCAAACGTGAATTCCGCGCCAAAATCCAAAATGAAGCCACCGTCCATGTCTCCCTGTAACATCCTCATCGGCGTCCTGCTGCTGGCGGTGGCACCCGGTCTGGCCTCCGCGCAATCACTCTGGCGGGAGGGCTCGTCCGCATCCCTCGTCTCCGACAATCGCGCCAGGGCCGTCGGCGACGTGCTCTCGATTGTTGTGCAGGAAAGCAGCACGGCGACAAAGGACAACAGCACCGCCACCGCGCGCAAGAGCAGCACCGACGCTAGCATCTCCTCGTTCCTGTTCTCGCCCGGGACGAGCAAACTGCTCACCAAGGGCGGACAACTGCCGGCCATGAAATTCAGCGGCCAGAATGACTTCTCCGGCTCGGGCAAGCTCAACAACTCCGAGCAGGTCACCGCCCGCATCGCGGTGCGTGTCGTGGATGTCCTGCCCAACGGCAACCTCATCGTCGAAGGCCAGCGGCAGATCAACATCGGGACCGAAATGCAGGATGCCGTCCTGCGCGGCACCGTCCGCGCGGCGGACGTGACTTCCGGCAACACCGTCTTCAGCTACCAGGTCGCCGATGCGACCATCCGGCTCACTTCGAAGGGCCAGCTCGCCAACGCGCAGCAGAAAGGCTGGTTCACCCGGATTTGGGACAAAGTTTCACCCTTCTGATTCCACCATGCATCGCGTCCTGACCCTCTGTCTCGTGCTGCTGACGCTCGGGGCTTCCGTTCCCGCCCATGCCCTCGGCATCCGCATCAAGGACCTCACGATGATCGCGGGCGCGAGGGACAACCAGTTGCTCGGCTACGGCATCGTGGTCGGCCTCGCGGGCGATGGAGACAAGGATCCGATCTACACGGTGCAAAGCATGGCCAACCTCCTCCAACGGTTTGGAGTCACGATTCCGGCCGCAACGCTCAGTGCCAAGAACGTCGCCGTCGTCATGGTCACCGCAGACATCCGGGCCTTCGTGAAGAACGGCTCGCGGCTTGATGTCACCGTCTCTTCGCTGGGCGACGCCCGCAGCCTGCAAGGCGGCGTCCTGCTTCAAACGCCGCTGATGGGTGCCGATGGTAAAACTTACGCGGTCGCGCAGGGCGCGCTGGCCGTGGGCGGCTTCGTCGGCGGAAGCGGAGGGGGTGCCTCGGTTCAGAAGAATCACCCCACCGTCGCCCAAATCCCCGGCGGCGCGCTGGTCGAGCGCGAGATCTCCACCGAGATCGTGCTGGACAGCCATCTGCAACTTCTGCTTCGCGAGCCGGACTTCACCTCGGCCGCACGCATGGCAGCCGCCATCAACGACAAATTTGCGGGACTGGCCCAGGCCCTCGACCCCATGACTGTCCGCGTTCAGGTGCCTGCGGGGATGGAAAAGAACCCGGTTGATTTCATCGCCCGCTTGGAGGCCATCGAAATGCATCCCGATGTGCCCGCCCGCGTCGTCATCAATGAACGGACCGGCACCATCGTGGCCACCTCCCGCATCCGCATCTCCACCTGCGCCGTCTCCCATGGGGAGCTGACCATCAGCGTGGCCAACACGCAGGACGTGTCGCAGCCTTCGCCGCTCAGCCAGACGGGCGCCACCGCCGTGACCCAGCGCCAGGACACGAAGGTGAATGAAGAAAAGGGACGCCTCATCACGTTGTCCGAAATGCCCACCATCGAGCGCGTGGCAGCGGGCTTGAATGCGATCGGCGTCACCCCCCGCGACATGATGGCAATCTTCCAGGCCATGAAACAGGCGGGCGCACTCCAGGCTGAACTCATCCTTCGCTGACCATGCAAACCGCCGCGCTCAAAGCCACCCCCACCGCCCAGACCGATCTCGGCGCGCTGGCGAAGCGCACCAATGTTTCTCCAGAGGAAAAAACCGCCGGGGCATGCCAGCAGTTCGAGGCCATCCTTCTGCGTCAGATCCTTTCCGAGGCGTTCAAACCCGTCGCCTCCAAATCCCTCGGAGCCGCCGCCGCCGGCATGTATCAGGACCTGACCGTCGGACAGCTTGCCGACAGCATCAGCCAGTCGGGCACCTTCGGTCTGGCCAGGAGTTTCGAGGTGCAGATGCGGCCTGCCGCGGCTTCTCCCTCACCGCACCACCCACCCAAATCATGATGAAAGAACTGAACGCCTTGATCGAAGCGCTGCGCGAGGAGCTGCAGCAATACGGCGAACTGCTCGCCCGCCTCGACTACCAGCAGGAACAGGTGATGCAGCGCGCCACGGAAGACCTCCTGCAAAGCGTCACCGCCGTCCAGCAGCAGGGGGAGGTCGTCATGCAGACCAGGCACGAGCGCGAACGCTGCCAGCGCGCCGCAGCCCGGGCCGCAGGCCTGGCCGAAGACAGTCCGTTCGCCGAACTGCTGCCGCGCCTGCCGGCCGATTACCGTCCCCTGGTGGGCGCCCTCGTGCAGGAAAACAACGAGCTGCTGGTGCGGGTGCATCAGCGGTCCCGCCAAAACCACCTCCTGCTGGCCCGCACGCTGGAAATGATGCAGCGCTACCTCTCCGCCTGTTTCCCGGACGCCACCCCCACCCCCACCTACAACGAACTCGGCTCTTTGCGCGTGCGTCGCCCCGTCCTGGCGGCGCAGCTCGAAATGGTCGGGTGACATCCAGCCATGCTCGGACTCTTTGGCGCATTGAACATGGGGACGCGCGCGCTGCAAACGCAGCGGCAGGGCGTTGAAGTCGCCGGCCACAATCTGGCCAACGTCAACAACCCCGTCTACGCCCGCCAGCGCATCTCCATCTCCTCCACCTCCGGGCCGGATGCCAACCTCGGCTCGCAGGGCGCCGGCGCGGACGTGGCCTCCATCCAGAGGTTGCGCAGCCAGGTGCTGGACAACCAGATCGTCGCCGAAGACAGCGTCCAGGGCTCCCTCAACGCCCAGCAGAAGGCCCTGGAATACGCCCAGGCCGACATGGGCCAGCAAATTGACCGGCTCGCCTCGGGTGCCGAGGGTGCTTCCGCCGCGCAGGGAGTGGGCGGCGCCCACAGCCTCTCTTCCGGCCTGTCCGAGCTTTTCAGCGCCTTTCAAAGCCTCTCCACGGATCCCAGCTCCGTCACCGAACGGCAGGTGGTGGTGATGAAGGCCGCCAACCTCGCCACCCAGTTCAGCCAGGCCGACGACCGTCTTGCCCGCCTTTCGGCATCCCTCGATGACTCCGTCAAAACCGATGTCAGCTCCGCCAACGAACTGCTCTCGGAAATCGCGCGCCTCAACGATCTCATCCGCAAATCCGAGCTCAACCTCCCCGGCTCCGCCAATGACCTCCGGGACACGCGGCAGATGAAGATCGAGTCCCTCGCCGGCCTGGTGAAGGTGGACGCCGCGGAAGATGCGTCCGGCATGAGCATCAGCATCAACGGCACAACGATGCTCACCGGCTCGACCGTGCTGGAAACGCTGGCCACCTACCAGCCCGCCACCGGCGGGCTGCTCGTCCAGACCGCCAGCGGGACTCCCCTGGCCCTCACCGGCGGCAGCATCGAGGGGACGATCACCGCGCGGGACGGTGCCATCGCCTCGCTGCACAAGGACGTGAACGACCTTGCCTCCGTGCTCATCACCGAGGTCAACGCGCTGCACCAGCCCGGGTTCAGCCTGAGCGGAAGCACAGGCGCAAAATTCTTCACAGGCTCAAATGCCACGGACATCCAGGTCAACTCCACCATCGCCGCCAATCCGACCCTGATCCAGGTTGCCGGAGTTGCCGGGGCCGCCGGCGACAACACCGTAGCCGTGGCGCTGGGCCAGCTCTCCACCAGGACGCACCCCGCGCTCAACGGCCAGACCCTCAACGAATACTACGCCTCTAGCATCGCCTCCATCGGACAGTCGCTTTCGACCCTGGACAATCAGGTCGCGGACCAGAACGTGGTGGATCAAATGCTCTCGCAGCAGCGCGACTCGGTGAGCGGCGTCTCACTGGACGAGGAGATGACGGACATGGTCCGGTTCCAGAAGGCATTCGAAGCCTCCGCCCGTCTCATCAGCACCATCAGCGACATGCTCGACATCGTGGTCAACTTGAAGCGCTAACCCCTGAACGAACATGAGAGTCACCGCCAACTCGTTTCCGTCGGCACTGATCAACCAGCTGGGCAGCCTCGCGCAACGTCAGGGACGGCTTCAAGAACAGGCGTCCACCGGCCAGCGCGTGTCCACGCCTTCCGACGATCCCACGGCGATGCGGCGCGTGCTCGATCTCCAGAGCGATGCGGCGGCCAACACGCAATACAAGCGCAACGCACAGGTGCACCAGGAAATGGCCACCGTCACGGGCACCACGCTGAAGTCCCTGAACAAACTCTCCAGCCGTGCGGGCGAAATCGCCACGCTCGCCGACGGGCTGAAGTCGCCGCAGGAACTGAAGATTTACGGCCGGGAGGTGACGCAGATGATCCAGCAGGCGGTGCAGCTGATGAACACCAAGCAACGGGGCAAGTATCTGTTTGGCGGCACCTCCACCGATCAGCCGCCCTTTGTCATGGCCACCGGACCCGGCGGTGAAATCAGCAGCGTCACCTACCAGGGCAACGCCAGCGTCGCGGAAAGCGAGATCGGAAACGGGGAGCTTTTCAACACGGTCCCGCCGGGCGTCAACACCAGCGGCTCGGGGCCGACGGGCATGATCGCGGACAGCCGCAACGGGGCCGACCTCTTCGCGCACCTGATCTCCCTTCAAAACAACCTCCTTGCGGGAAACACCTCCGCCGTGTCCGCCGTGGATCGGCCTCAGCTGGCGAGTGACGAGGACAACCTGATACAGCACATGGGCATCAACGGAGCCCTTCAGGCCCGGCTGGAAACCGCCGTCAGCCAGCGTGACGACAGCGCGCTGGCGCTCGAGAAACAAGTCTCCAGCGAGGCTGACGCGGACCTCTCCCAGACCATCGTCCGGCTCAACGCCACGATGACCGCGTATCAAGCCGCCCTGCAAGGCGGCGGCCGCGCGATGAACCTTTCCCTGCTGGACTACATCCGGTAAACGCCCTCTCAGGTTGAACCAGAAATCTGACTGCGGCCCTGTGAAAAAGCCGTAGCCGATGGCGGGGTCCTTCCCGTCGCCCGGGATCAGGTGCCGTTCAGCACGGTATGTGACGCAAACCGGTTCATGCGGGCAGCCATGCCACCCAGGGGAAGAACCTCCTGGGCGCCGCCACGGAGGATGGCTTCGCGCGGCATTCCGAAGACCACGCACGTTTCCTCGTTCTGGGCGACCGTCACCGCCCCGGCCTTGCGCAGCGCCACCAGCCCGTCGGCACCATCAGCGCCCATGCCCGTGAGCACCATGCCCATCGCGTGCGGTGCGGCCCCGCATTTCACGGCGGAGTCGAACAACACATCCACCGCCGGACGCTGGTGATGGACGAGCGGACCTTCGTTGAGCTGCGCGATATACTGCGTGCCGGTCCACCGCAACACCATGTGCTGGCCGCCCGGGGCGAGGAGCGCCATGCCCGGCTCCAGCAGTTCTCCGTGGCGGGCCTCACGCACCTTGATGGCGCATTCGCTGTTGAGCCGGTTGGCAAGGGCCAGTGAAAATTTGGCAGGGATGTGCTGCACGATGGCGATGCCCGGCATGTCAAACGGCAGGCCCGTCAGCACGGTGCGCAAAGCTTCGGTCCCGCCGGTGGAAGCTCCGATGAGGATGACCGAGCGCGGGTTGAACCGCCGGGCCGCACGGATGGACGCCGCCGGAGCGCGAGACGCCTGTGCGGTCGCATCAGCAGGCTGGCCGCGCAGCCGGGCGCGTGCGGCGGCCTTGATCTTGTCGGCAAGCATCCTCCCCTCGGTGTGTGCTGAACGTGATCCCGACGGTTTGTCCAGCACGTCCACCGCGCCCAGCTGGAGGGCCTGAAGCGCCTTTTCCGAGCCTGCGGCGGTGAGGGAACTCATCACCAAAACCCGCGTGGGCCGGCTCTTCATCAGCAGGCCAAGAAACGTCAGCCCGTCCATCCGGGGCATCTCGATGTCGAGGGTCAGCACGTCGGGATTGAGCTGGAGGATTTTGTCGCGCGCCTCGTAGGGATCGCAGGCGGTGCCGACGACTTCAATCTCCGGATCGCCGGCAAGGCTGTCGGCCACGGCGCGACGCACAAGCGCGGAATCATCAACTATCAGGAGGCGGATGGGATGGATGGATTCATTCATGACCGTATGGAAAAAAGGGCCTCCACTTCGGTGAAGCGTGCGTGGGTTTCAATCATGTAGTGGGGGATGCGGTCGGCACTCACGTCGAGCAGGGTCAGGGCCTCCTCGCGGCCCCGGAGCGCGAAGGCGGAACGCCCGTAGCCGCGGCCCAGAAAGTAGGCGATCATGTTCGCCAGATAGACGCAGGAGGCCAGCCTGCCGTGAGGTGCCGCTGATTTGGGCTGGTGGTGAAACCACACGGCGGTGACCAGGGGGGCGGGAAATTTCCAGCGGGCGAGCAGGCGGCCCCCGACCTCCGCGTGGTTCACGCCGAGCAGGCGCTGCTCCGCCTCGACGAGCGACTGCTGCTGTTGCTCCACGCTTGAAACCAGGTCCTCGTAGCGCTGCTCCAGCGCACCGGACAGGACGATCTTGCCCAGGTCGTGGAGCAATGCGGCGGTGAAGGCCAGGCTCTGGTCCAGCCCGCAATCCCTGGCGATCACCTGCGCCGCGACAGCGCTTGTGACGGAGTGCTGCCAGAGCTCCCCCTCGTCAAGCCCGTATCCCTTCTGACTGCGACCGAGGGCGCGGGAGCCCGTGGCCGCCGCGACGATCTGGCCGATGGTGGAAAACCCAAGCCGGGACACCGCTTCGCGCAGATCCAGGGTGGGCGTGGCCCCGGCATAAAAAACACTGTTGGACGCCCGGAGAACCTGCGCGGTGAGCGAAGGATCGACCTGGATGAGATTCACAACGCGACGGCTGTCGGAGTCCGGATGATTCAGCAACGCGAGCAGCTCGGGCAGCACCCTGGGAGCCGGGGGCAGGTTCTGTGTCTGGTTGATGTAATCGTCGAGTTCCTTCATAGGGGCGTCTCCCCGGGTTTTCCGGAAATTTTGAGGGTCACCTCGCCGGTTTCGAGGTTCAGGTTCATGGTGCGGTTCACCAGCCCGCCGACATCGCTGGCCCGGACTTTCAGCCCGTGCTGGGCGAACAGAACGTTGAGCGCCTCCCAGTTGCGGCGCCCGATGTTGAAAAAATGACTGTTGTCCATGATCTGCGCGCCGCCGGCCACGCAGACTTCCACACGGTATTTGTCCGCATGCAGTTCGTAGGCCGCCCTGAAGAGCGCGGGGATCCCGGTGTCCACAAACATGGCCGGATTTTCGGCAGCCTTGGCGCGGTCAATCTCGGAATCCGGAAGCATCAGATGCAGCAGCCCCCCCACCCGCGCGACCGGATCGTAGAGGGTGACGCCCAGACACGAACCGAGCGAGTAGGTGGTGAGGATGACGTCGGGATTGTTCGAAACGGCGAAGTCCGCCACCCCGACAACGACCTTCTGGGAAAATCCGGTTAAAACTGGGACGGCCATGGACGCTACATCTTCTGGTAAATGCTCGGCGTGAGACAGCGCACCGGCACCTGCAATCCGGTGAGACTTTCCGAGTGACCGATCAACAGGTGCCCGGCCGGCACAAGCGACTGGCACAGCTTCCCGACCAGCTGCTCCTGGGTGGGCCGGTCGAAATAAATCATCATGTTCCGGCAGAAGATGAGTTCAAACTGGCCGGCGACATCGTATTCACCCAGCAGATTGACCTGGCGGAATTCCACGCGGCGGGAGAGTTCGGGCTTCACGCGGAAGTGGCCCTCCCAATCCCTCTGGCCCTTCTGGAAATACTTCCGCAGCCACGCGTCGGGAAGCGACTCGACGCGATCAGCCGCGTAAACACCGGCCTGGGCCTTGGCCAGCGCCTTTGTGGAGATGTCAGTGGCCAGGATGTGCCAGTCCCAGCCCTGGTCCGGCGGAAAGTGTTCCGAAAGATACATGGCGATGCTGTAGGGTTCCTCGCCGGTGGCGCAGGGAGCGCTCCAGACTCGGAACTTGCGCTGGCCCTGGGCCAGCCGGCCCGGGATGCCCTGGCGCACCATGAACTCAAAATGCCGTTCCTCCCGCAGAAAGTTCGTGAAGTTCGTGGTGAGCGCATCGATCAGGTGCGTGATCTCCCCCTCGTCCCCGCCACGACGCAGGTAATCGCAATACTGGCCCAAAGTCTCAAATCCGTGGTGACGCATCCGTTTGCCCAAGCGGGACCGGATCAATGCCTCCTTGCCATCGTGCAGACGAATACGGGACCGCTCGTAAACCAGTTTGATGAGATAATCAAAATCCGCCGCTTCACTGCGGGAGCACGCCCGGGTTGAGGGGGGGCTCTGAGGGCAGGGAACGCGGTCGACATCTTTCATTCCACCCTACCATCGGCAAATCGAGCCTCCCCCTTTAGCGCCCCATGAGCCATGGAGATGCGGAAATTTCCTCCCGGAGCAGGTAGCTGGACATCAGGCCGCGCCCTTTCACGTAGAG
>JBAYGL010000207.1:0-8949 GCA_041666725.1 Limisphaerales bacterium | reverse complement strand
GCCTTCACCCCGCAGGTTGAGCCGGTCAGCATCCAGATCATCAAGGTGGTGGACACGCTCTATCCCGGTGAGTTGAAAATTGTGAAGCCCTCGAATCCGCTCAGCGAGATGATCACGCTCCAGCAGGTCGTGGATCTCGGTGGCAGGACGGATGACTACGAATTCCAATGGCTCATCGCCGCGCCGGTGCAGGGCGTGCCGCCGACCGTGTATCAAAACACCCGCCGCCTGCTGGTCGGGGACGGCACCTGGAAGCATATCCGCTACCCGCTGCCGACGGACCAGGCGGCGACCGTCCACACCACCGACCCGAACCGCGTGCTTGCCGAGGTGACCAGCGCTGTGGTGCCGGTCAGCCTCATCCCGTTCGTGGTGGTGAGCACCAATGACGACAAGCTCAACTTCGTGCTGCCGCCGGGCCAGCTTCAACCGTTCGCCGCGGGCACGCCGTTGACGGTGCGCGACGATCAGGGCAATGAGTTTGCCGCCACGCTGGCCGGCGTTTCCACGACGAGCCATCTTGCGCAGCCGGCGACCAATCTGCTGGTTTCCCTGAATGCCGGGCAGACGAACCTTCCGGCGTCCCTGCGCGTGCTGCAGCTTTACGAGCGCCCGGTTGCGGACCGGCCGCAGAGCGTTGTCTTCCGCGAGTTCACGCTCAGTGACGCCAGCGACTACTCGCAATACTTCCTGAGTCTCGATCTCGACGCCGCTTTGGGAGCGAAGGTTTATTTGGACGGCCAGCTGGTGGCGGCGGTGAATCTCGCCGACGGCAGCACTGCGACATCCGTCGCCCCCGGCGGTTTCTCGCCCCTGGCGAACGTGTATCTGCTCAACCCGGACCGTTTCTCGGGCGGCACGCATTCCAACGGAGTGGCGACGCACCGGTTCGCGGTCGAGCTCTATTCGGGCGCGCAGCCCGGCGCTTTGCTGAACTTCAACGTCCGCCTCGAAGCTTACGAGGCGGTGGACCAGACCGCGCAGCCGGGCACGCAGTGGCTGGCGTTGGATCCCACGAAATTCCGAGACAAGGTGCGCGCCATCCTCGGCGGCAACGCGGACGTGCGGGCGCTCTCGGACAACTATCTCATCGCCCGTTACCGCGCGACGAACACCACGCACGCGTCGTTCGCGCGCGGATGGTCGCGCTGGACGGAGCCGCAGCTCGCCGAGGGCTGGATCAAGCGCGTGCTGGCCGGCATTAATCCGTTCAACCAGCGGGTCACCGACCTGTTCAACAACAGTGTGAACACGGACGCGAGCATGGTCACGCAGGCCGGCAGGCGCTGGGAGGGCGACGTGGCGTTGAACTTGGAGAACATCAACAACTACGGGCTGATTGAAATCTACGAGACCGTGCTGCGGCGCGGCCGCAACATCAGCATCGACTCGGGCATCAACTACGGGCCGGCCAATGATGCTCTGCTGCTGGCGGCCACGTATTTGAACGACCTCTACATGATGCTTGGCAACGAGGCGTGGGCCGATGCGGCCAATCCGACCATTGGCATCGGGACCAAGGACCCGAACAATGGCGACATCGCCACGGCATTGTTCGCTTTCAAGGGCCAGATGTCCTCGCTGTTGGAGGAGGAGCTGGCCCTGCTGCGCGGGCGTGACGACTTCCTGCAGCCCGGTGTGCAGGCCCGGCCGGTTTACAACCGCATGTTCTGGAACTACACGCGCGGCATTGACGCGGGCGAGGTGATCTACGCGCTGAACTACAACATCCAGCCGCTGCCCGGCACCGCGACGATTGACGCCAATGCCGCCGCGCACATGTATCCGCAGGGTCACGGCGATGCCTACGGTCACTATCTCACGGCCACGAAGGAATACCTCGGCTTGTTCATCTCGCCGAATTTCGACTGGGTTCCCCACTCCGAGGCGGTGACTGTGCTGGGCCAGCCGGTGCAGGTGAACTACCAGAACGAGCGCAAGTTCGCCGCCGCCGCCGCCGCATTGTCACGCGCTGGCAGCCAGATTCTCGACCTGACCTGGCGGCGCGACTACGTGGCGGGCGGGGATTCCGGCTGGGAGTCGTTGTCCGTCGCAGCCACGAACACGACGCGGCAGGTGCCCACCACCCGGCAATGGGGCGTGGATCAATGGGCGTCGCGCACGATGCAGGCGACCTATTACAACTGGGTCATCGGCAACTCCATCCTTCCGGCCGTCGATCCCGACCCGGCGCACGAAGGCATCCAGAAGGTGGATCGCACCACGGTGCCGGAGCTGCTGGAGCTGCCCTTGACGGCCCAGTCCATCCAGCTCGCGCTGGACAATGCGGAGGGCCACTTCACTCCGCTGGGCCTGCCCGCCGGGAGCCTGGCTTTCGACATCAATCCGAACCAGGTGACGGGTGCAAATTCCCAGACCCATTTCGAGCAGCTCTACGATCGTGCGCGCAAGGCGCTCAACAACGCGGTGGTTTCCTTCGATGACGCCAAGGATGTCACACGCCTGCTGCGCTCCGAGCAGGACACCCTCACCGACTACCAGGCCAGCGTGGACAAGCAGGAGCTGGCTTACACCAACTCGCTCATCGAGCTGTTTGGCACGCCCTATCCGGACGATGTCGGGCCGGGCAAGACCTACATCACAGGCTATGCCGGCCCGGATCTTGTCCACTATCCTTACGTGGACAACCTGGAGTTCCGTATTCCCGGGCAGTTTGATCCCGCCGCGCCCACGGAGTTTACGGTCCGGCTGGCGGATCCCGTGCCGCCCAAGTCGTTCATTGGCGGCATCGTGAACATCATCAAGGGGCAGGCCAACAACACGCCCTCATTCATCAACGCCATCGGCGAGATTTCTTTCACGCTGGACTCGCATGGCTTCTTCCAAAAGCCGCCGGCATGGACCGGCCGGCGCGCCTCGCCGGGCAAACTTCAGGACGCCATTTCCCGCATCATCGTCGCCCGCAACAACCTGGCGGCGGAACTGGCCGGGGACCAGGAGGCGGCGCGTGAGCCGATGCGGATGATTGACATGCTGGAAGCGAAGATCGCCAAGAACGCCCAAGAGGCCCAGCAAGACCTCAAGGACGCCATCAAGGCAAACCTTCAGGCGCTCAAGTCATTCCAGTGGAAAATCGAGGAGAAGGCGAATGACGCAGCCAAGGAAACCGTGACTTCGGCGGCGGACGCCACCAAGGAGGCGCTGCCCACCTCCATGATCGCGGGCGTGGCCGCCGGCGGCGACCTGACCTCCGGAGGCCGGGCGGCCGTGGGCGCGACCAAGACCACCACGCAGGCCATCAAGAACGCGGTCAACATCATCAAGACCTACGCAACGCACTACAGCGAGTTCCTCACCTATCAGAAGTCCAACATCACCTATGCGCTCATCACGAAGCCGTTGGAACGGCAGTCCGATGACGCCCCGTTGGTGGCGGAAATCGAGAAGGAGCTGAACGCGCTGAACTTGCGCATCTACAACCTGAACAGCCGCATGCAGGACCTGGATGATGCCAAGCGGAACTATTTCACGCTCGTGGCCCAGGGCGACCGCATCCAGGCCGAACGAGAAATGTTCCGGCAGCGGACGGCTGCAGTCGTTCAGGGTTATCGCACGCGCGATGCGGGTTATCGCATCTTCCGGGATGAAAAACTTGAGCGCTACAAGACGCTCTTCGACCTCGCGGCCAAATACGCCTACATGGCCGCCAATGCCTACGACTATGAAACCGGTTTGCTCAACACCGAGAAGGGCAAGCAGTTCATCAACCGCATCGTCAACGCCCGGGCGCTGGGCATCGTCAAGAACGGCGATCCGCAATACGCCGGGAGCAACACCGGCGATCCCGGCCTCTCGAGCGTGCTGGCCGAGATGCGGGCTGACTGGGATGTGCTGCGGGGCCGGCTCGGCTTCAACAATCCGACGGCCTACGGCACCACGGTTTCCCTCCGCACGGAAAATCTTCGCATCGTGCGCGGGGCCGAGGGCGACACGACATGGAGGGACGCGCTGAATCAGTCCCGTCGGGCCAACCTGCTCGATGACCCGGACGTGAAGCGCTACTGCATGCAGATCGACCCTGGCAACGGACTGCCCGTGCCCGGCCTGGTGGTCGAGTTCGGCACCTCCGTCTTCGATGGCAACAACCTGTTCGGCCGGCAGCTCGCCGGTGGCGATCACTACTTCGACTCCAGTTACTTCGCGACCAAGATATTCTCGGTGGGCGTGGCCTTCGAAGGTTACGTCGGCATGGACAATCCGGCGGCCAACAGTTCCGTGATCGGTTCCTCGGGCGGCACCTCGCCGTCTGATCCGTCCACGGGCTTCCTTGACCCGCAGGCGCTGGCCGCCACGCCCGGCATCTACCTCATCCCGGTCGGTGAGGACGTGATGCGCAGTCCGCCGTTGGGCGACGTGAGTTCACTGCGTTCATGGTCCGTCAACGACGTCACGATTCCGCTGCCCTTCAACGTGGGGGCGTCGGACTTCTCGACCAAGCCGCTCTACCAGTCCGGTGACTCGCTCACCGAGCCGCTCTTCGGATTGCGCAAGCACCCGGCCTTCCGGCCGGTGTCCACCACGTCCGTCTTTGGCAGCAACATCTACGGCGGCGGCGGGCAGTTGCAGCAGTCGCAGTTCACCAACACCCGCCTGATCGGGCGGTCGGTTTGGAACACGAAGTGGAAGATGGTCGTCCCCGGCTACAAGCTGCTCCATGACCCGAACGACGGCCTCGACCGTTTCATCAACTCGGTCAAGGACATCAAGCTCTACTACGTGACGTATTCTTACGCGGGCAACTGATCAAAGCTGAAAACCATTTCGCCTATGAAGATCAACTCTCTTCCCGCCGGCTGGGTCCGCTGCGCCGTCGCCGCCCTGCTCCTGGCCGCCGCGACGACGGCCATGGCATTTCCGCCCGCCCTGCCGCACACCATCTACGGCATGGCTCGTGACGAATACGGGAACCCCCTCCGCACCAATGCCATCATCGTGCTCACGACCAGCGCGGGGCTCTCCGTCTCGACTCAAATCAATCCTGACCTGGAGCCGGGTGTGAACTACCGGCTTGTTGTGCCGCTTGACTCCGGCGTGAAGAGCGACGCCTACAAGACCGGCGCGCTGCAGGCCACCGCTCCGTTTCGCATCCGTGTCACGATCAACAATGCGATCTATCTGCCGCTGGAGATGGTCGGGGATTACTCCTTGCTCGGCCAGCCCGGCAAGCAGACCCGCATCGACCTCACCCTGGGCGAGGACGCCAACGGCAACGGTCTGCCCGATGCGTGGGAGCGCGCCATGATCGCCGCCCGTGGCTGGAACGTTTCCCTTTCGGACTTGAAGGCGAACTCTTCTCCGGGCGGCAACGGCGTCACGCTTTTGCAGGAATACGTCGCCGGCACCTATGGGTTTGAGGATGCCTCCGGGCTGAACCTCGCCATCGCCCGTGTTGATGCCGGCATGCCCGTGCTGGAATTCCTCGCCGTGCGGGGCCGCAATTATTCCATCGTCGGCTCGGCGGATTTGAAATCGTGGACTCCGATGGTGTTTCGTCCGCTGCTGCCCGACGTGGCGCCCGACGCGGATCCGGTGGGCACCTACCTCTCCCCGGATGTGCGCCTGCTTCAGGTGAGCGTGCCGGCTCCGGCCGCCGGGCCGGTGGCCTTGTTCTACAAGCTCCAAATTCACTGACAGCGCCATGCGTCGCCTGCTGGTCAATGCGCGGATGAGGCCGCTCCTACTGGGGCTGGGCTGCCTTTCCCTCGCCGCCTGCTCGCCGCCGGAGGTTGCGTCCCCGCCCACGGTTCCTCGCGCGGCCCTGGTGCTGAAGGACGGCCTCCTCTACCGGCCCGCGCAGTCCGCCCCGTTCACGGGCATCGTCGTCGAGCGGTATCCCGCGGGTCAGATGCAATCCCTCTCCGTCATTTCCAACGGTCTGCTTCACGGCCTTTCCGAGGGCTGGCATACCAACGGCACCTTGCAGGTGCGGGAGCACTTCATCGCCGGCAAGTCACACGGGACGCGGACCAAGTGGTATCCGAACGGCGCGAAACTTTCGGAAGCCACGATCGTCGAAGGCAGGCTTCACGGCACGTTTTGCCGCTGGCATGAGAACGGTGTCCTCGCCGAGGAGATCGAGTTGAGGGAAGACCAGCCCTCCGGGCTTTCTCTTGCCTATTACCCGAGCGGCTGCCTGAAAGTCCGCGCCCGTATCGAGAACGGTAAGTTCATCGGGAAGGAGACGTTCAAGGACGGCGAGATGAAGGGGCTGCCCGTCGTCGTCGCTGCGGACGCGGCCAAACCAAAGTCATGAGGCGCGCGCTTCTACTTTTGATCGTGGCAGCCCTGGCGGGTGAGGCCGGAGCGGGGCCGCTTGCTTTGGACCGTGCGCGCCTCGGCTCCGGCGGCGGCGCGAGCACCGGGGGAACCCTCGCCTTGATCGCCACGCTGGGCCAGCCGGAGGCCGGTTCGCGTCTGACGGGTGGCAGTCTCGCTTTGGAAACCGGATTTCTGGTGCAGGCCTTTGCCGTGTCCGGCAACCAGCCGCCGGTGGTCACCTTTGCCAGCCAAAATCTTGTTGTGATGCACGACAGCGGGGCTCAAAGCCTGCCGGGCTTCGCCGCCTTTTCACCGGGATCGCCCTCTGAAGTGCTGCAAACATTGCTCGGCTACACGGTTGCGAACAGCAATCCCGCGCTGTTCAGCACCCAGCCGGCGCTCGACAATTCCGGGACGCTGACCTTCACCCCGGCCTTGGGCGCGGACGGCTCTGCGACAGTCACCGTGATCGCGCAGGATAGCGGCGGCACCGCCAGCGGTGGCGTAGATCGCAGCACGAGCACCTTCATAATCACCCTCGCCACAGCACAGTTGAATTTGTCGGGAACCTCGACGGGTGCGCCGGGCACCATTGTCACCGTGCCGGTCAGCCTTCTCGCCGCCGGCAACGAGAGCGCTCTGAGTTTCTCCGTCATTTTCGACACGACGACGCTGAGTTTCATGGGGGTCTCGGCCCCGTCTGAATTGTCCCTCGTTGCGAATTCCTCGCAGTCTGCATCAGGGCGGGTGGGCCTGCTGGTGGGCCGCGCTGCTGGCGGCACGTTCGCCATCGGCAGCAACACCGTCGCCACCCTCAGTTTCCTCGTCGCCCCGCTCGCCGTGGCCGGCAACACGCCGCTCACGTTTGGGGATGCGCCGGTGGAGCGGGAGATCAGTGATGCAACGGCTCATTCCCTGCCTTTCATCCTCTATTCTCCCGGCTTCCTCACAGTCACCAACAACACATCCGCCTACGAAGGCGACGTTTCGCCGCGCGGCAATGGCAACGGGCTGCTTACCATCAGCGATGCGGTGCAAGTCGGCCGCTTGGTTGCGGGTCTCGATACAGTTTTGACCACGGGGCCCGGGAGCGAATTTCAACGGGCCGATTGTGCGCCGCGCGACACGCTGGGCGATGGAGTGCTGTCTGTCTCCGATTTCGTGCAAGCCCTCCGCTACGCCGCCGGGCTGGATCCGCTCACACCGGTGGGCGGGCCCGGAAGTTCGGGGGCGGCCCCGATGCCAAGACTGGCGGCAGCGGCACCAAGCACGCCAGCCCGCACAGTGCGGCTGGCCAGCGGTCCGCTCATCGCAGGCGAAATTGGTGTCATCAGCGTGGTGCTCACCAGCACCGGGAGCGAATCCGGCGCAGGCTTGAGCCTCGGTTTTGATCCCATGGCGTTGCGCTATGTTGGTGCGGTTGCCGGCACCGGCGCGACAGACGGCAACCTGCTGGTAAACGACCGGGAGGCTGCGAGCGGAAGGCTCGGCCTGATCCTGGCCCTGCCGGCAGGCCGCACGCTGGCGGCGGGAGCCCAGGAGATCGTTCGGATTTCTTTTTCAGTTGCCGTTGCGCCCCCCTCCGCCACGCCCGTGGTGGCAAATCTTGACGGCCCGGTGGTGCGCGAGGTCACGGACGTGAATGCCGTCGCCCTGCCGACGGTCTTTTCGAGCGCTAGTTTCCCCATCTCCCTGCCGCCATTTCTGAAAATGCTAGGACTTCAGCGCGGCGCGGATGGAGTCGTGCAGTTCGCCTTTTGTGCCCGGGATGACAGCGCGGTGACGACTGAACAGGCTGCGCGTCTGCAGGCCTGGTTCACGCGCGACATCGGACGTGGAACCTGGGAGCCACTCACCAACGCGCTGACGCTGGAGAACGGTCGCATCCGGTTGCGCGACGCCGCCGGATCCGGAGATGGTGCCCGGTTTTACAAGGTGATCGAATCCCCATGACGGGCCGGCCTGCCTCCGGAACAAGGTTTGATGAGTTGCGGCGCTGCAGCGGCGGGGTTGTCCGGATGATGCAGGGCAGCCGACGCACGGGCGACATTCGCACGCGGTTGTTGGGGGCTCCTCAATGCTTCGTCAAATCCGGACGCCCTGATTCGTCTCCTTCAATTGTTCTAAAGCTGCGGCGATGCTGTCCACCGACTGCAGTATCTCCTTTGCCTTCGCCGGGTCGGCGATCTTAAGCCCGAAATTTTTTTCCAGAGCCACGACCAGTTGAAGGGCGTCCACCGAGTCCAGCCCCAGACCTTCAGGACCAAACAGGCGCGCGTCGTCGGCAATCTCGGCGGCACTCACCTGAAGCATCAGGTTGTCAACGATCATCAGCTTGATGCGCGGTTTGAGGTCGGCTTGGTCTGGCATGGGTTCGGGTGCGGCTTGCAACTTTCGGACTTAGCCTGTGACGCCGGCCCGCGTGGGACAAGTTAAAATCCTGCGGCCGCCGCATCGGTGGCTCCCCTGGCCTGGGCGGTGTAAGCGCTGAAGATGCCCAGCTCGACGTGGCGGTTGACAGCTTGAAACCCGGCGCCCCCGATTGCCTCCAGAATGGCGGCGGGCGGCACGCAGGCATCAATCGTCTCCCAGTAGTAGGACATCATCAGGCGGGCATCCCGGCTGCCGGTGATGAGCCAGGAAACGCCCGGCAGGATGTCACGAAAGTAG
>JBAYGL010000206.1:0-8966 GCA_041666725.1 Limisphaerales bacterium | reverse complement strand
GGTTTGGTGGTCTCGGGGTCCGGCCCGGTCTGCTCCGCACCCTCGATTTTCAGGGCATTGCCGTCCGCAGCGGTGTAGGCGGCGTGGCTCTTGATCCGATTGACGAGGCTGGAGACGAATTTCCAGCCGTTGGCCACCGGAACAATGGCCACCGGCGGGGTGCCGCGCGAGGGCTCCTCCGGAAGGGTGAGGTCTTGCGGCGGGGAGAGCGGGCCGCTGGGGATGCTCTTGCCGTTGCACAAATCGTCTCGGAATCCGGTCAGCCCCTGCGATTTCTGGCGGGTGGTCTCCAGCGCGGTGAAGGTCCAGTTGAACCACAGGCGGAAGTCATCGAGCGTGAGCAGTTCGGCAGAGGTGATGCCGTATTTGGTGGCATACGCGCCGGGCAACTGGTCGGCGAGGTGGTTCAGGACGGTTCGACGGTCGGCTTCCTTGCGGGGCAACCAGGTTTGTTTGGCCATAGCTTTAGTTGAGGGTTGAGGGTTGAGAGTTGAGGGAGGAAAGTGCGCCAAAGTGGCTCAGAAATGGTGCGGGACGGGTGAAAACGGCCTCGGGATGGCAAAAAGGGCACTTTTCGGTGCCAACGGACGCCTCGTAAGCACTGACGGGCGACGCGTCGGTGCCGACGCGCGGCTCGTTGGCAGTGACGGGCGGCGCGTGAACACTGACGGACGGGGCGTCAGCGGTGACGAGTGGCAGGTGAATGCCGACGAACGGCCCAAGAAGGGTGGCGTGGCGGGCGTCAGTGCTGCGGCGCGGCGCGTCAGCTCTGACGACCTGCCCGTGAGTGGTGACGGTTGGAAGGCAGATGTTAATAGGAGCGGATATTCCATTGGCTACAGGCCTTTAGGCGGGTTGACCTCTTCTAGTTTGAGTAGCTTTCCATCCTCGGACCACTCAGCCAGTCGGCCATTCTGTTTTCCAGCGACAGACTCCGCTTGCAGAATGACACGGCCATTCTTGCCCCAGTGCGTGACCAACCCGTGCAACTGGCCATTCACAAAGAACGCTTCTTCGGTGCGCTGGTTTTTTTCGTCCCACGCTTCGGCTTTTCCGTGCTGCTTACCTTCCGAATGTGGCCAACGGGCCCGCATTGGTCCGGATTCATGCCAATCGATGGCCAGTCCATGAGGGAGGCCATGTAAGCAGTCTACCTCGCTCCTCTTCTTGCCCGAGGGATAATTGATGATGAACCTGCCAGTAAACACATTTGTCTCACCCTTCACATAAAGATGAGCGGACTTGCGTCGTTCAAGGCTATCGAATGACACTTCTCGTAGTGGGCCGGCCGGGCTGGGGGCGTTGGTCATCGGCGCGAAAGGATTGTTCGTCAGGGCGCGTAGCCGGGCAGCGGTCTCCGAATCCCGCACTCTATAGCGTTGATAGAGCGTTCCATTTTCGTGCCACATAACGCGCTCTCCGTCGGCAGTGCCAAGGTGATAGGTAGCTTCATACTTCTTCTCGCCATTGGGCCAATAATCTGTCTGGACGCCCTCGGCCATGCCGTTCGTGTAGTAGCGCACGGACTCCAAGACAGCGGCTGCCGACCAGATTTCGGCGCGCCCTTCCTTAACTCCATTCTTGTAGGTGGCCTTGGTGCGGATGCGGCCACTGGACTCCCATCGGTCAATCACCTCGCCGTCCACCAGACCATTGATGCACGAGAATTCCACCATTGGCGTCCCCACAGTAGTAGTCTCTCCTCCTACGACCTTCCCCGTGAACGGCTTGTCCTCGTCCCTCACGTAATAAGTGGCAGCAGCTCGGCGTAGCAATTGGTTGAAATCTACCTCACGGAGTATTTGCGGTTTGGCGTCAGCCTTGACTACCGGTGCGCTGGGCACGGCTGGCTTGCTGGCCGGTTTGTCCGTAGCTTCTGGGTTCTCCTGGGCGGCTGGCGCGCTAACGGACTTCTGGTTCGGCGACGCGCCCGGCTCGGCACCGCACCCAGCAAAACACAGCGCTACTAAAGCAACCACAGAAACCACGAAGGAACGCGCAACCAATCCCCCAGCGGAAATCCGAAGTTGCTGGCACGCCTCAAGGCTTAACGCATTCCAGGTTCCTGCTATCGTGCGGGAGTGCGGGAGTGCGGGAGTGCGGGAGTGCGGAGTTTTAATTTTCCTTTGGAGACTCATCGGCTAACGATTGGCCTAATACCTGATGTTCTCCGGAGTTGTCGAGTTTTTTGTGATTTTTTCTTACCTGGTGAAATTTGCGATTTGTCGCCGCTCGGATTGAAGGCGGGCAATGACTCCGGTGCTGACGTGCTGTAGGAGTGAATTCCACGTCTGGCTTGGAAAGAGTTCACCTCTCCGACGACTAAATCACCGGACTGAAGGTCGCCACCGGGTCGCTCTTGCCCTTCACCGCGATGGGCGGCGCGTTGCGAAATGCAAACTGGTCACCAATGTGCCGCCGGGTTTCCTCCGAAACCAGAATGGAGGCGTCATGAACTTTGGTGAGGCTTTCGATGCGGGAGGCGAGATTTACGGTGTCGCCGATCGCGGTGTATTCGCGTCGATGCGGCGCTCCGATGTCACCGACCACGGCGGGGCCGGTGTTGATGCCGATGCCCATCCGCAGCGCCGGTTCGCCCCGGCGGGCGCGCTCCTCGTTGAGCTGAGCCAGTTGTTCATACATCTCGACCGCGCACCCGACAGCGCGAAACGCGTGGTTGTCCTGCGGCACGGGCGCGCCGAAGTAAGCCATGAGGCCGTCACCGAGGTATTTGTCCAACGTGCCTCCGTGCCGGAAAATCACGTCCACCATCCGCCCGTGATACGCGTTGAGGCACTCGACGACCTTTTCGCTGGGCAATTTTTCGCTCATGGCGGTGAAGTCACGCAGATCGCTGAAGAGCACGGTGATTTCACATGCCTTGCCCGAGACCAGCCCGCCGCCCTGCCGTTCGACGAGCCGGGCGACTGCCGGCGAGAGATACCGGCCGAGCCTCTCCCGCCGCGACTGCTCAAAGACGACCTGCCTCACGAGCTCGACCCGCCGCTTGAGCGCGAGGGCGCACAGGCCGGCGGCTGCCGCCAGAAGCATCACGGACGAGACGATCCCGCCCGTCGAATCGCCCGCCATTCTTTGCAGGGCAACCTGGCACCCGATGCCGATGCCGGCGGTGATCCAGATTTGTGCCGGGCGCAGGGACAGCGCGGCGAGCATGACGAGGAAGATGAAAACACCGACGTTGAACATCGCGGCGGACCGGGCATCCGTCGCGCTGCCCAGCGAACCGGCCTGGATCAGGAAAACCATCGGTGTGTCGAGGAAGCCCACGATAAATCCGTTGAGCCGGGCGAGGCGCACGCTTCTTCTGCCGGCGAGAAAAACAACCAGGGATGCCATCCAGTAAAGAGCCAGCCCGTTCAGGGCCGAGAGCCAGGCGGACTGTCGCATCATGCCGCCCAGCACAAGATGCAGAAGCAGGAACGCGGAAAGCGACGCAAGGCGGACGCGATTCAGCAATCGCGCGTTGCGAAGGGTTTCCGCCGCCATCGCGTCGTCAAACGCATCTGTGAGAAACGGTGTGTCGGCAGGCTTCATGACACGGCTGCGGAAAATGCAGCCGGGCACAGGCTGGCAGGGTGCGCCCCGGCTTCAAGTGAATTACTCCACGGCTGTCGCGTGCGGGGGCGCGGCGTTCACGCCGCAGACGGCTGCGAGTGAACGAAACGCTCCGGAAAATGCGACAGGTTTCTGCGCCGCCCACCTTGCTGCGGCGTGAACGCCGCGCTCCTTCGGAGCAGTCGAGAGGGGCAGGGGACGCGCTCTCATCAACGACCACCCACCCGCGAGGCGACCTCGGCGAGAACGCAGAAAGGCTCCCGTCACCGGGGCATCAAACTTTCAGATCCCGAACTTCCGCCGCGAGCTGTTCGCCGAGTTGATCCGGCTCCTGTGATTTGCGGCGTGCTTCGGCCCGTTTGACCGTCCCATCAAGAAAGGAGACCACGCGCATCCGGAGCTGGTGTCCCAGAACTTCCGCGTAGGCCGCAACCGGGCTGGCGCAGCCACCGCCCATTGCGCGCAGAAAGGCCCGCTCGGCACGGACGCAGAGATGCGTGTTGCCGTGGTTCAGCCGTTCGCAAACCGGTGTGATGCGGTCGTCGTCCGCCCGCACCTCGATGCCCACGGCGGCCTGCCCGACGGCGGGCAGCATCTCCTCCGGCTCAAGGCGCACCGCGAGCAACCCCGGGGGCACGGCGTCGCCGGTGAGGGTCCCGTTGGGTTTGATGACAAACTTGAGCCGCTCCAGCCCGGCGGCTGCGAGCAGGATGGCGTCGAACTCGTCGCGCTCCGCAAGCTTGAGCAGGCGGGTCGGGACGTTGCCCCGCAGTTCAACCACGCGGGCGTCGGGCCGTGCTTCAAGCAACAGGGCCCGGCGGCGGGTGCTGCTCGTGGCCACGGTCACACCCACGGGCAAATCCTTGAGTTTGACCTGCTGCGCAAAGCCGCGCCGCTCGCGCTGTCCCGGCGCCCACTCGACGACGGGGCGCTTCGCCCCTTCGGAACGGACAAACTCGGCGTCGCGGTAGATCAGCACGTCGCGCACATCGGCCCGTTTGCCGACGGCGCCGAGCACGAGCCCGGCGGGGAGTTCGGTGGGCAAATCCTTGAGGCTGTGAACGGCGAGGTCAGCCTCGCCATTGAGCAGGGCGACTTCGAGCTCCTTCGTGAACAATCCCTTGGGCAGCGACGCGTCGGGGTTGGCCAGCGACGCGGACTGGAGCTTGTCCCCGGTGGTTTTGATGATGTTCAGCTCGAAGGTGAGCTTCGGGAACGCCGCGCGGCACTGGGCCAGGACGGCGTTGGCCTGGGCCAGCGCGAGGGCGCTGCCGCGTGAGGCGATGATGAAGGGTTTCAAGTTCAAGGTTTCGGGTGGAGAGTTGGACTGCTGTTCAGCCCTCTGTTCCGATTGCAATTTGGGAACCGTCCGTCGGGGGCCGGAGGCCGACGTTGGTCAGGAGCGCGCCGGTCTTTTCCCGGATGATGCGTTCGCACGCGGTCAGTTCCTCATGGCGCAGCTTGAGATAGTCGTCGGCGATCGCCTGGAGGTCATCCACGTTGTAGAGGTAGACGTCGTCGAGAAAGTTGATTTCCGGCTCGATGTCGCGCGGGACGGCGATGTCGATGAGCAGCAGCGGACGTCTGCCGCGCAGGGGCAGCAGTGACTCCAGCTTTGCGCGCGTGAGAATGTAATGGGGTGCGCTGGTGCTGCTGATGATGATGTCGATCCGCTCGAACTCCGTGTGCCAGGAGTCGAAATGCACGGACCGTCCGCCGAGTTCCGCGGCCAGCGCCTCCGCGCGCTCGGGTGAGCGGTTGGATACGATGAGGCTTTTGGCACCGCGGCTGAGCAGGGCGCGCGCGGTCTTTTCGCTGGTGTCCCCCGCGCCGATGACCATGACGGTGCGTTCGGTCAAAGAGTCAAAAATCTTCTCCGCCAGCTCCACGGCCACGGAGGCGACGGACACGCTGCCGCGCTGGATGTTGGTTTCGGTGCGGATCTTCTTGGCGACATTGAAGGCCGCCTGAAAGGCCTTGTTCAGACGGCGTCCGGTGTGCCGGTGTTGCAGCGCGCGGTCGTAAGCCTGCTTGAGCTGGCCTAGGATCTCCGTTTCACCAATCACCATCGAGTCGAGACCGCTGGCGACCTTGAAGAGATGCTCGACGCTGTGCGGTTCGCCGAGACAGTAGAATTCATTGCCCAGCGGCTCGGCCTGGTTGTGGTGCGTGAGAAGGAATCGCCGGAGTTCTGTCAGTGCGGCGGCTGGTTCGGTGTTGGTGGCGGCGTATATCTCCACGCGATTACAGGTCGACAGGACGACCACTTCCTCGATGGAGCCGGCCTCTCGCAGGCGACGCATCGCGTCGGACACCGTGGCCTCGGGAAAGGAAAACCGCTCCCGCACTGCGACAGGCGCGGTGTGGTGGCTGAGGCCAAGAACAACAATGGGCATCGGTAAATTACGAATGATGAATCATGAACGATGAATCCAAGGCGGGACGGGGCGCCCGGGTTTCATCCGCCGTTCGGATTTCGTCATTCGCCGTTGCGTTCACGGATTGTGGATTCCTGACAGCAGGTTGAAGCCCCAGAACGTCATCAGCACAAAGGCAAAGCCGGCCACGGCCCCCCACGCGAAGCGGCGGCCGCCCGGCCCGAACCGCCAGTGTGCCGCCAGCAGGCCGGTGTAGAGCACCAGCACAAACGCCGACCAGAGCACCTTGGGATCTCCCAGTGGACTCGGCGTTTGCGCCTGCCGCAGCAGGAACGGTGACAGTGACAGACCGGCGGCCAGCAATATGACGCCTGCAACGAGAAAGCGCCCAATGACCAGCTCCAGCCGTTCTATGGGCGGGAGTGTGGAGATGATGGCACGCAGCTTGTGGAATTTCAGGTCGTGCTCCTGTGTGAGATACATCACCCCGGCAGCCGACCCGAGGCCGAACGATCCGTAGGCCAGCAGGATCAGCGCGACATGCAGGCTCACGAGCCCGTTGGAGAATTCGGGGCGCGGTCCCTTCACATCCAGCGCGGGCATGAGTGCGAAAACGCCCATTGCGAACAACACCGGCGACACGAACGTGCCGAGAAACCGCAGCCGCGGCAGTGCGGCGATCACCAGGAAGGTCGCGACGATGGTCCATGCCGTGAAAATGGTGGCCTCGTAGAGGTTGTTGACCGGGCAGCGATCAAGGCTGAAGCCGCGCTGCACCATGGCAACCGTGTGCAGCATCGCGGCAGAGAAGAGCAGGAAAAACTGCCACCGGGAGTCGTGTCGGAAGCCGCGGCGCCAGATGAAAAAGGACCACGTCGAGCTTGCCCCGTAGAGCAGCACAGCCAGTCCAAAAAAACCGCGGTCAGTCAGCATCGCTGGGCGAACTTATGGCGAAACCACGATCATTCAACAAGCCTCAAGCGCAAGGGGGGCGGAGGAGTGACCTTCAAGCGCGGTTTGAACTGCTGTGGGAGAGCCGCCCGTCAGGGTGTGCCCGACGCGCCGGATGCAGGTTCCTGAAAGCGGATGACGATTTCGCCGGGCTTGGCGTAGCCGAGTTTTTCGCGGGCCAGACGTTCGACCGCCTTGGGATCGGACCGCTGCGCATCAAGACCAGCCTTGAGCTGGCGGGCCGATTCTTCTTCGCGCTGGATTTGTGCTTCGATCTCGATGTTGCGCTGGCGCATCCGCTCGTTTTGTTGAATGAGGGGAACGCAGAGGAAGCCGATGCCCACCGTGACAGCGACGACGAGGAGCAGCAATACTGCCCTGGTAAGCTTGTCCCAAATGCCCAGATCAACACTTTCGTCCTTCATTGCGCAGCCGCATTAGAGCAAACGACGCTGAAAAACGGAAGTGGAATCTAACATGTGACGCGGCGGAATCATCGCCAGATGCGCTTCCACTCCTTCAACTTGCCGTCGGAGCCGAAGGTCAGTCGCAGCACTAGGTCCGGGTCTCGCACGCCTTCTGTGCGAATGACGCGTCCATCGGGGAGCGAAAAGTAGGTGGGGTTGCGCCGTCCGCGCTGCACGAGCCAGTCAACCATGCGTGAACCATCGTCAAGGGCGGCGCTCTTCGCCGGCGGCCCAAGCTCCAGCACGGCCTGGTCGTGGGTGAAGTTTCCGACGCGTGCGGCCCAGTCCACGGTGGGCGGCGTGCTGCAGCCGGCAAGCAGAGCGACCAGTGCGGCAAGGCGGAGCGTTCTCATGATCGAAGCGGGTCAGGCCCGAGGATGCGCGGAGTCGTAAGCGCGCTTCAATCGCTCGGTTGTGACGTGGGTGTAAATCTGCGTGGTCGAGAGGTTCCGGTGGCCGAGCAGTTCCTGCACGCTGCGCAGATCCGCGCCGTTGTCGAGCAGGTGGGTGGCGAAGCTGTGCCGGAGCTTGTGCGGCGTGAGGCTCGTGTCCAGGCCGGCGGCGAGGAGATAACGCTTGAGCCGGGTCTGCACCTGGCCGGGGCGGGCCGGTTCAGGCGAGTCCGCCGCAGCCAGAAACACCGGTGCGTCCGGCGCAGGTCGGTGCGGCAGCGTCTGCCAGTAGGCATGGATGGCGCGCAGGGCCGGCTGGCCGATGGGCACCAGCCGCTCGCGTCTGCCCTTGCCGCGCACACGGATCACGCGCCCGGCCTCGTCCAGGTCCTCGCGTCGCAGGCCGCAGACCTCGCTGACGCGCAGGCCGCATGAGTAAATCGTTTCAAGAATCGCAGCGTCGCGGAGGAACTCGGTCTCATCCGGGGGGCGTTCACCCTGTTCAAGCTCGCGCGCGAACTCCCTGCCCGGCGCACGAAGAAGCGCATCGGCCTGCGTCACGGTGACAAACTTGGGCAGACGCCGCTCGGGCTTCGGCAGGGTGAGGTTGCGGATGGGCGAGCTGGCGACGTGGCCGCGCTGGATGAGAAATTTGTAGAACGTGCGCAGCGCGCTGAAGGTGAGGTGGATCGTGGCGCGGCTGAGTTCGCGGCGGCTGAGATGGCGGAGGAAGCCGCGGAAGTCGTCGCGCTGGAGCGTGGTCCAGCCCGGCTGGGTCCGGCGTTCGGCCTCGTGCCAGCGGCGGAACTCGTTCAGTGCCTCTGAGTAGTTGCGGTGCGTGTAGGTGGACGCGCCGCGATCCGTGGCGAGATGGGTCAAAAACTCGCGCACCCAGGCATCTGCGGCTGGCTCGGCTGCTTCTTCGGGCGCGCTCACGGAAGAAGAGTAGTCCGCGCAGCGGTGGTCTGCCAGCGGCGACTTAGCCGGGACGATGCAGTTGTCTTGGGGAGCGAGGCATTCATGCCGCAGAAACGACCGCCATCCGCAATGTGCGTTAGTTCCGACACTCCTCCTTCGCCCGCACCTGATGGCTTGCCCCAGTCAGACCCGGGAGAAGTCCGCCCAGCCCCAGCCCAGCCCACATTTCTGCGGCATGAATGCTGCCCTCCAACGGCATCGCTCCGGACTACGTGCCCCACGCT
>JBAYGL010000205.1:0-8980 GCA_041666725.1 Limisphaerales bacterium | reverse complement strand
CGTCTCGCTCCCGGCGGGCGTGTTCAAGCCCTACTCCGGCGTGAAGACCAGCATCCTCCTGCTCGACAAAAAACTCGCGCGGCAGACGCAGGAAATCCTCTTCCTCAAAATCACCGCCGACGGCTTCGACCTCGGCGACAAACGAAATCCCATCGAGGCGAACGACCTGCCGGAAGCGGAGCGCGTGGTGAAACTCTGGTTCACGGGGAAGCTGAACGAGAAAGTCGAGACGCCGCTGGCGTGGAGAGCGGTTGAGAAGAAGTCGTTGCTCGAACACCGCGCCGTTAGTCTCCAAGCCGAACCGTTCTTTGGAGACAAGGCTACTGCGTCCGATATCGAATGCGTTTCCTTGTCCGACGTTTGTGAATTCATCGACTACCGCGGCAAGACACCGGAGAAATCAGACAAAGGCGTCCCACTCATTACTGCCAAGAACGTGCGTTGGGGAATGGTGAACAAAGAGCCGGCGGAGTTTGTCACCGAGGAGACTTACACCAAGCACATGACTCGCGGCTTTCCAAAGCGCGGCGACGTGCTGTTCACCACCGAAGCTCCGCTTGGCATGGCTGCTCTGATTGACACTGACGAGCGATTCGCACTTGCCCAGCGCATCATTTGTTTTTCTCCGAATCCTGAGAGGTTGGTTGGCGGCTATTTGGTTCAAGCCCTCCTGAGCAAAAAAGTCCAAGACGCCATCCACTCATTCGCGTCCGGCGCGACGGCGCAGGGAATCAAAGCGAGTTCCTTGAAGGAAATTGAAATCCCGCTGCCGCCGCTGGAGGAACAGCGGCGGATCGTGGCGGAGATCGAGGGCTACCAGAAAGTCCTCGACGGCGCTCGCCAGATTCTCGCGGGCTACCAACCAGACCTTGAGATTGACCATGAGTGGGAGATGACGCCGCTCGGCGAAATCGCCGACGTAAAGCTTGGGAAGATGCTCGACAAGACCAAGCATCGAGCCGGACGACTGATGCCATACCTCCGCAACGTCAACGTCCGCTGGGGCAGCATTGAGACGCACGACTTGCTCGAAATGTATTTTGAGGCGGATGAGATGGAACGCTTCGGCCTCGCCGCTGGCGATGTGCTCGTCTGCGAAGGCGGCGAACCCGGACGCGCCGCCGTGTGGGATGGACGGATGCCTGACTTGAAGTATCAAAAGGCGCTCCACCGCGTCCGCTTCAAGATTCCCTACGAGCCGAAGCTGCTCGTCTATTTTCTCCAAGCACTCGCCAAGACGAAGGAATGGGAAGACCGTTTCCACGGCGCGACCATCAAACATTTCACGCGGGAGATGTTCATCGAACTCCCAATCCCCCTGCCGCCCCTGCCGGAGCAACGACGTCTCGTGGCGGAGCTGGACGCGGAGGCGGCGCAGATGGATTCGGTGCGTTCGCTGCTCCCCCGCTTCGAGGCCAAAATCCAACGCGTCCTCGACCGCGTGTGGGGCAAAGACGTTGTGCTCGCCAGTGGGGAACGGGAATGCCAATCTTCAGAGGTCACATGATTTCCCGAGTCCATATTGAGAACTTCAAGTCGCTGGTGAACTTCGACCTGCCCCCCAAAGGGCATCAGCTCGGAGGATTCACCTGCCTCATCGGCATGAACGGCGCGGGGAAGTCCACTCTGCTACAGGCTTTCGACTTCATCGCCCACGTCGCCACCGGCACAGTGAAGGATTGGCTTAAGAACCGGGACTGGAAGAAGAGCGAGCTGGTCAGCAATCTAGGGAAGAAGAATCTGCTCATTCAGTTTGACGTTGTGATGAGGAGCAAGATGGGACAGGAGATCGCGTGGCATGCACGATTCAACTCGACGATGCTCAAGTGCACGTTTGAGACGATCCACTGCAACGGGGAAATTATTCTTAAGCTGGAGGACGGACGGCTTGCCTTGATCAGAGCTGATGGCGAAGCGCGCTCTGCCGACGAGGTGCTTTTTGATTACGAGGGCTCTATTTTCGGAAAGCTGAAGCTTGAAGGTATCCACCCTGGGGTAGGCGAGGTCAGATCCATCCTTCAAAGCCTGCGATCCTTGGAACTGCTTTCGCCACAGCTAATGCGTAAGAAGGCGCGATCAGCGCAGGACATTGGTGCAAGCGGCGAAAAATTGTCGCCATTTCTGAACCAACTGAACGTTGGATCCAAAACAGACCTGCTCCTAAAGCTTCAGGGGTTTTATCCGCACCTGATGAAATGGAACGTAAAGGGATATCGCGCTGGCTGGAAAATCCTGCGAACGCAGGAAGACTACGGTGACAGGACGCCCGTTGAGGCGGGGCACATCAATGACGGATTTCTGCGGGTGATCGCGATCCTCGCTCAAGCCTATACGACGCACTCGATCCTGCTTCTCGATGAGATCGAGAACGGCATAAACCCAGCCATCGTGGAGCGGCTGGTGGATTTTCTGGTGTAACTCGGGAGACAAGGGAAGCAGGTTATTGTCACCACTCACAGCCCGCTGATTCTCAACTACCTCGAAGACGCGGTGGCAAAAAAAGCCGTGATCTTGCTCTACAAGAATGATGATGGAAGCACTCAAGGTTGCCGCTACTTCGATGATCCGGAGACACGGGACAAACTACGCGCACTCGGTCCGGGTGAAGTATTTGCAGACACCGACCTGCTGAAGATGGTGGCGCGACTCGCAGCCAATTTCCCGGAAAAGGAAGCCCAGCATACAAGCGGAAAATGATCTTCGTGGTATCAGGCGAAGGGACGAGTGACATGGGCGCCTGCACCAATCCAATGGGGCAGTGCAGCGGGGTGGATTTTCTTCCGGGGCCGATGGCCGTGATCGTGGACAAGCTCGTGGAGCGTGAGATCAACTATTCGCTGCTCGATTCCGGAGCGATGGAGTTCATTTCCGAAGGGACGCTTGCAGAGCTTTCGCGGCGACTGCCAATGGCGCTCTCGGCTGGCAAGAAGCGGGATTACGAGACAGCATATCATTTCAAAGGTGCGCGAGCCCTCGCCAGACAGGCTGCGAATCGAAAAGCGGAAGAGACGCCACCGGTCGAGTTCGGCGTAGTGTTCTTTCGGGATACCGATTTGGCGCGTTTTGAAACGATCTGGGTCTCGATAAACGACGGCTTCAACGCAGAGGGATTCGAGTATGGTGTCCCGATGGTGCCGAAGCCGAAGAGTGAGGCGTGGCTGATTTGTGCGCTCAAATCTAATCCTTACGAGCATTGCCCCGGCTTGGAGGAATCACTCTCTGGTAACGACAACACTCCCAATTCAGCCAAGGACCAGCAGGAGGAGCTTCTGGAAGCGCGCGGCAAGGATGTCCGCGACCTGAGCCAGATGGTGATGGATGGCGAGATCGATCCGGGCCGAATCGACATGCCGAGTTTCAACCGGTTCCGCGACCGATTGATCGAGGTGACCCGGGCAATGTCGGGACGGCAAACCTCTTCGTAGAAGCGTATGTCCTCGGAAGCCCAAGCCCGCATCACCATCAACCGGATGCTCGAAGAGGCGGGATGGCGCTTCCTCCCCGATTCGCAGGGGCGGCGCGAAAACGTTATCTGCGAGCATCGCGTGACCCGGCGGGTGTTTTCACCCAGCCAGGACTTGGGCAAAGACTTTGAGCACGCGCCGCAGGGCTTCGTGGACTATGTGCTGCTCAACACCGACCAGCGCGGCGTGGGAGTGGTTGAGGCGAAGAAGGAGGGGATTGACCCGCTCACCGGCAAAGAGCAGGCGCGCGGATACGCGGAGGGCCTCGGCGTCAGCCACATCTTCCTGAGCAACGGGCTGGTGCATTACTATTGGAACCTGCGCCAAGGCAACCCGGTGAAGGTGTCCCGGTTTCTGCCGCTGGAGCAGCTCGGCAAGGCGGCGGAGTGGAAGCCGGATTCCGGCCGACTGGCCGCTGTGAAGGTTGACGAGAATTACATCGCCTTGTCACAGGATGCCGCGTGGCTCGCCTATTCGCCCGCCGACCGCGCGACGGTGTTGGTGAACAAGAAAATCCGGCTGCTGCGGGATTACCAGGTGGAGGCCATGTGGGCGTTACAAAAAGCCGCTTCACCTTTGCAGCATCGTTTCCTTTTCGAGATGGCCACCGGCACGGGCAAGACGCTCTTGAGCGCGGCCATCGCCAAGCTGTATCTACGCACCGAGAACGCCACACGCATCTTGTTTCTCGTGGACCGGCTGGAGTTGGAAAATCAGGCTTGGAAGAATTTCAACGCCTACCTCGCCAACGACGGCATTCAGACCGTCATCTTCAAACAGAAGCGGCGGGATTGGATGCAGGCGCAGGTGGTGGTGACGACGATTCAAAGTCTGGCCGCCCACAACCGTTTCCTGCACGAGTTCGCCCCGACAGATTTCCAGCTCATCATCAGCGACGAGGCGCATCGCACGATCAGCGGGAACAACCGGGCCATCTTCGAGTATTTTGTAGGTGCAAAGCTCGGCCTCACCGCTACGCCGCGCGATTATCTGAAGGGTGTGGATAATGCGGCAAGGCAGAACGGCCCGCGTGAATACGAGCGGCGGCTGTTGCTCGATACTTATCAGACGTTCGGGAGCGACGACGGCAAGCCGACGTTCAGTTACAGCCTGCTCAAGGCCGTGCAGCACGTTCCGCCCTACCTCTGCAATCCCGTCACGCTCGATGCCCGCACGGACATCACCACGCAGATGCTTTCGGACGAAGGTTACACCGTCACCGTGCCGGCCAACGAGGACGGGCAGGAACAGGAGTTGGTGTTCGGCAAAAAGGATTACGAGCGGAAGTTTTTCTCGGATGAAACCAACCTGAGCTTCATCCGGTGCTTCCTCGACAACGCCAAGTGCGACCCAATCACAGGCGAGGTCGGCAAAACCATCATGTTCGCCGTCAGCCGCAAGCACGCGACCAAGCTGGTGACATTGCTCAACGAGGAGGCGACGCGACGCTGGCCCGACCAATACGCGGCCGGTTCGACCTTCGCAGTGCAGGTCACGTCGGACATTGCCGGCGCGCAACAGATGACGATCGGTTTCGCCAACAACAATCTGAATGGCAAATCGAAATGGCGGGCGGATGATTTTCGCGATTACGACACCAGCCGGACGCGCGTCTGCGTGACGGTGGGCATGATGACCACCGGCTACGATTGCGAAGACCTGCTGAACGTGGCGCTGACGCGCCCGATTTTCTCGCCCACCGATTTCATCCAAATCAAAGGGCGTGGCACGCGGCTGTTCACCTTCAAGCACGGCGAGGACGCAAACCAGCGCACGGCCAAGAAGGACGGCTTTGCCCTCTTCGACTTCTTCGCCAACTGCGAATACTTCGAGAAGAAATTTGACTACGACCAGAAGCTCTCGTTGCCGAAAGGCCCGCCCGAGGAAGGTGGCGGCGGTGGCGGCGGCGGTGGCATCCGCATTGATGATTTCACCAACACGTCGCCAGACCCGATGGCGAGCGTCATCCATGATGAGATCGGGCTGTTCGGGATGCGGATTGATCGCGAGATGTATCGTGAGCGCTTCGCGCATCAGGCAACGGAAGCCGTGGCCAGTGATGCAGCGCTCCGGAGGGCTTACGACGATGAGGACTGGCCTGCGGTGGAAGCGCGCGTCCGCCGGCTGTTATTTGAGAAGCCAGAGGAATTTTGGAATCTGCCCAAACTGCAAGAGCTCTACAAAACCGACCGAGCGCCGAGCCTGCGAGAGATTCTCGCGCGGGTGTTTGGCTTGATACCCTCCATCCCGACGCGCAGCGAGCTGGCCGACGAGGCTTTCGAGAGGTTTGTCGCCACCACCGAAACCGACGCCACCCACAGCCGCGAGCTAAAGACGGTGTTCGTGGCGTTCCTGCTGGACGAGGCAAGCCGGTTCCTATTGCAAGAGGGGCAGTTCGCCGCGCTCCGTGCGCGCGATGCCAACCTCTACGGCTCTTTGTTGAAACTCAGCCCAGACGAGCGGAAGACCCTGGTGGCCTATCTCCAAGCACAAGTGTCCCTGAAAGAGTTTGAGGAGGCGGTGTAATGGACCCGCGTCACACATTGGTTGCGGTTCATGGCGTCAAACGCAACGGAACCAAGCGGCTGCAAGGCGAGTGACCAATGCACACGCTGGGCGAAATGGCAAAAGAGTTGAACCGCTCGCCGGTTTATCTCGCGGGATTGCAGGCACGGTTTGAACTGCCGGTGTTGCCGGGTGCGGGTTATTCGGACGCTTATCTGGCTTTTCTGCGATCCGTGGTCCATCTCCGCTCACTCAATGTTGCGGAGGACGTGTTGCGGGAAGTGTGGCACTTGGAGAAGAAACTTCTGCAAATGCTGCATGTGGACTCCACCGGTTCACCCACTTGGTTTCTGGACGCCTGCGGCCAGACGACGCACCCGCGCCGCCGGCTGCTGCTCACCAATCACGACCTCGGCGTAGAAATCCACGCCCGCATGTTGCAACTCGGGCTGAACTTCACCGAGGGCTTGCCCGAGCTGTTTGCCAGTAAGGAGATGGGCGAGGATGCTCTGCGGGTGCTAGGCGAATACCTCAAGCTGCATTCGCGCATCAGCGCGGAGGCCAAGGCAGAACTGCCGCAACTGCGGGCCGCGCTGGCATGGGCGAAGCGGTTGATGTAATCAGGGGGCACATGATTCTTCGCCGCCCACATCCACGCTTCGCCGAGCTGCGCGACTTGTTCCGCTCGCATCGCGAGTGGTTCGGCACGTGGGCCGGCACGGTGTTCCGCTTTCAGACGGTGGATTTCCCCGCGCCGCGCGATGTCCTGAGCGGTCACGGTGCGCGCCAGCGGGGCGGGCGCTGGAATCCGCCCGGCCTCGCCACGCTCTACGGCAGCACCACGGACACGGCGGCGCTGGAGGAGTCCAAGGCCAACGACCGCTATTACGGCGTGCAGACCAAAGGCCCGCGCCTGCTGGTGGCCATCGAGGTCCGGCTGTCCCGCGTGCTGGACTTGACCGCCCCGGCAGTCCGGCGCGGATTGGGCGTGACGCTGGAGGAACTTCGCGCCGAGGACTGGCGCAAGCTGCTGGAGGCGGGGCAGGAGAGTTTCACGCAGGCGTTGGGCCGTGCCGTCGCCGCGTCGAGTGGCAGTGGTTTGCTTGCCCGGTCGGTTGCCGTGCCACGCGGCGTCACCGTGGCGGTTTATCCCGGCGCTTGCGCTGGCGACCAACTGGCCGTCGTGGATGGCGAGAAGCTGGAGCGGCTGGTGGTGCGGACACGGGCTTGACTCCATGCAAAAGTGCAGGCCATAGTGCAGGCAGAAATATGCGAGCCGCCACGAAGAAAACGAAAGCCGCCCATCCGGCCATCACGCCGTTCCGGTTCAGTCACCGGGGCGCGAAGGATTTCACCGGCCTGCTTCAGCACTACCGCGCCGCGTTCAACCTGCCGCAGCCGGTCGTTGTGCGCCTCACCGGCTTCTCGCCGCGCTCCGTCGCCAAATGGAGCCAGGGCGAAGTCCCGTCCCCCAAACAGGAGAAGGCGTTGGTCGAGATGGACCGCCTCTTGGACGGGCTGGCACGCGTGATGGAGCCGACGCAGGTCGGGCGCTGGCTTAAGGCACCCAACCCGGCGTTTGACGGCTCGACGCCGTTGCAGGTCGTGGAGCGGGGCGAACTGGACCGTATCTGGCGGATGCTCTTCGACGTGGAATCCGGCCAGCCGGGGTGAACGTCGCGGCCGGGCCGGTGCGGAGATTGATGTAGGCGAGACTTGTAGTGACACTTTCAAGGTGTTACTTTCCGCCCGTGAGCATCATCACGGCAAAGCAGTTGCACCAGGAGACCAAGGCCGTCCTCAACCAGCTTGAGCAGGGTGAATCCCTCGTCATCACCCGCAATGGCCGCGCCATCGGACGCATCGAGCCGATGACCGCCGCCGAGCAGCCCGGCTGGAACGACATCATGGGCGAGGTGTGGCGGGCGCAGAAGAGCGTCAAGGCCGCCGATCGCGTGCCCAATCCCGTTTTGCAGGAGCGTCAACGCCGCCGCCGGTGAAAATCTACGCCGACACTTCCGCGCTCATTGCGTGGTTTCACCCGGCAGACGAGTTTGCCCCGGCTGTAACTTCGTGGTGTCGCGAGCGCTCCCCAGACTTCTGCTGGAATCCTCTGCTGCGCGTTGAGCTGCGCCACAATCTCCGCCGGCTCTCCGGCACTTACGCCGCCACCGCGTGGCACGCCTACCGCGCCAGCGAAACCTCCCAGCGGCTCAAGCTTGGCACCCACCGCTTGCCGGACTTGCTGGAATGGGGTGACGAGTTGAGCGCCCGCCACGCGCAGGCCGTGACCGCCGGCACTTGGGATTATGTCCACGTCGCCGCCGCCCAGCACGCCCGCCCTGAGGTGTTCATCACCTGCGACGTCGCCCAAGCGGAACTGGCCGAACTTGCCGGGCTGTCGGACGTTCATCTTTTCAAATAACGGTCAGGGGAAGTCCGCGAGCAGTTCGTTAACCCTGCTTGCGCTCATTACCGGGGCGTCTGCGGAAGCCACGAGAACTTTGCGCCCGTTCCCCTTCACGAGCCGGGCCTTGCCCGCCTTCGTCGGCGCGATGACGAGCTTTTCCCCGTCCAGTGAAAAGGTGACCTTGTCGCCGGGCTGGAGGTGCAGCGCGTTCCGATAGGGGGCCGGGATCGTCAGCCGACCTTGAGCAGAGAGCGTCGCCATTTCCATGGCTCACATCTTCCCCGTCTTACCACGCCAGACAAGGGCGGAATCGTCCGGCGCGGCACTTGACCAATTCGGCGAGCACTCGTCGCCTGAATTGACCACCTTGGGCTCATGAAGTGGTTCGCCGCCGGTTTTCGAGGCACAGGTTGCCCTTTTACCGTGCCGGACTATCCTCATTCCATGCTCGATTGGAGCCATTGTTCCGCCGTGGAGCGAATCCCCGGCAAGGTGAGCGGAGCGTGGGTGTTCAAAAACACCCGTGTCCCGGTGCGAGCGCTTTTCGAGAACCTTGAGGACGGCGCGCGGGTGGATGATTTTCTGGAGTGGTTTCCCGGCG
>JBAYGL010000204.1:0-8986 GCA_041666725.1 Limisphaerales bacterium | reverse complement strand
AGTTCGGCGGTGTCCTTGGCCGCCTTTTCTATGCGCTCGAAGGCCGCCACATGCCCGGCCTTGGCGTCTGCCGCGTTGCGCTCGCTGAACAGAAGCCAGCCCCACCAGAAGAGCATGAGGAGCACAAAAAAGCCGCCCATCCACGCGGCACGCTTGACAGGATCCCGGCGCCGCACCTCGGCGAGATACTGCTCTTCGGCCAGTAGATTGAGGCGAATCGGCATGGGATTCTAAAAGGCGGCCATTCCGGCGCCCACCGCCACGGTCAACTGAGGCGCGACGGCCTCGATCTCACCCAGCAGCTGCGGAGGCAGGTTCATCGTCATGAAGCTCGTCGGATTCCAAGTCTGGCATGGCACCATCAGTTCGACCTGCAACGCCTGCACGATCTGCGAATTGCGCGCCGCACCACCGGAGAAAAACACCTGGCTCACCGCGCGGTCGCGCTGATGATCGTGAAAGTCAATCGAAGCCCTCAACTCGCGGCCCAGCGGCGAAAGCAGCGACTGCGCGACGGACTCAACCTCCGGAGGCATGGTGATCTTCGCCCCTTCCGCCTCCTCGAGACTCATCCCCAACGCATCCGAAATGCCCTGCGTGAGCTTGCCCGAACCAAACGCCACCACACGGCTCAACGTAAGCTCTCCATTGTAGAGGATGCAGATCGTCGTGTTCTTGTAGCCCACATCCACCAATGCCACGACCTCCTTGGCAAAGACGTCGGGCTGCGCCCTCTCAAACGCGTTGGCCGGGCCGATGAAGCTGGGGATGATCTGATCCGCCTCCAGCCCCGCCTGCTCCGCAGCCTCCTGCAAGTCGGCTATCACCTGTTTTTTGGCAGCCCCCACCAGCACGCGCATCTTCATGTTGGAGGTCTTGGCCGCTTCGGTCTTCGCTGCATCTGCCTTCGTCGGGTCCGCTTTGATCGACATGATATGCACGTCGAAAATGCAATCCGACAAATCCTGCTGGAGGTAGTTCTTGCTGCTGAACTTGAGCATCTGCCGCATGTCATGCGCCGTGACGGCCGGCATGTCGGCATGGCGGAGCAGTGAACTGTCCACTCCCACCGCCAGGCTCACGGGCTTGATCCGGCAGTTGAGAATCTGGCTCACGGCCTTGATGTGGCTTGCCAGCGGGGCGATGTTCAGGCCCTTGTCAAACACCGGAGCGTCCACCAGTGCGAAGTTGTTCAGCACGAAGGTGTCGCCCTTGCGGGACAGATGGACAGCCTTGGTAACTTTCGCTCCCAAGTCTATGACCATCACCTGGTCTCGCTTCTTTTCGAAGCTGCTGAAGAACGGCAACGGCATCCGTTCCCTTTTATGCGAAAGCTCCCCTCACTGGCAAGCCGCAATGTCGCGATGACGGCGCAGCGGGCGGCCATCGCTGTTTCGCAGCCGGCAGGATCATGGCTGGCCGCCAGCCACTGAGACACGTCCGGCTTTCCTGAATCATCCCTTCGGAAAACCCATCGGAGCTTCAGCCTTCAGACCGGAAGGTTCGCAGCTGCCTGGGGAACCGAAAGGCTTGGGTGCAAACGACCGGGTGGCATCCAAGCCGGAGTTTGAACGTGCGAAGCGCCAATGTGGAAGGACGCGATGCAGTTCACATTTGATTGCCCCTCAACTCCTGACAGACTCGTCGCACATGAAGCGAATTCCCGTTTTGCTCCTCGCTGTTGTTTGCGGAGTGTTTGCGGGCTGCTCAAGGCCCTCTTCCGCACCGGGGGCGGCCCCGGCTGAATCCGCCGGCCCCACGCGGTCCGGCCAGCCGCAGCCAAAGCTTCCCACGCTCAAGCTCTGGCTTGGCGCACACGAAATGGTGACCGAGATTGCGCGCACGCCAACCGAGCATCAGGTCGGCATGATGTGGCGCACGAACATGGCCGAGATGGAGGGGATGATCTTCGTGTTTGACGAGCCGGGATCCCGCTCGTTCTGGATGCGAAACACGCTGCTACCCCTGGACATTGCCTACATCGGTCCCGACGGCTTGCTGATCGAAGTTCACGCCGCCCAGCCGAGGAACGAAACGCCGCTCCCTTCCAGCAGCGACCGCGTGCAGTTCGTCCTGGAGACACGCCAAGGCTGGTTCCAGCGGAACAATGTGAAACCGGGGATGCAAATCCGCACGGAGAAGGGCTCCCTGCAGGAAACGTTCATCCGGCGGAAATGACCGGCACCGCCGCCGGACGGTCTCACCCCTCAAAAAAGCGCCCGGACGCGATTGAACCCGAATCCCGAAGTTCAGCCGCGAAGGAGCGCAAAGCACACAGAGGAGCCGAGTCGGGGATGGATGGGAGCGGGAAAACATCCACCCGGTCCGTTATTCTGCCAGAAGCCTGTCTTTGTGCTCTATGCGCCCTTTCGTGGCCATTCCATTTCGGAGTTCGGGTTGAACCCGAACTCCGAGGTGGACAGCAACCGCCGGCGAGGGGCGCGGCCTTCAGGCCGCAGAAGCGTGCGCCAGTCAGTGGTAGTTTCAGCGCACTTTTGCTCCCGGGGCTTTCTGCGGCGTCAACGCCGCGCCCCTCGCACCGTCTCCGTTTCATCCGCGTTCTCTGCTGCGGAGTTCGGATTGAAAACTTCTCCGCGAGCAGAAACAAAAAGGGGCACCCTTTCGGGTGCCCCTTGAGAGCAAGGTCGTGAATTATCACGACATCCGCATTACTGCAGCGGGAAGACCATCGGCTGCGAGCCGCCGCCCATGGACTGCGCGCCCTGCTGGATCTGCGTCTGAACTGCAGACGCCGAGTGCTGCTGCACGCTGCCGTCGGAGAGCGTCACGTTGCCAGCCACGTCGTGGTGCGCCTGCAAGTTCGCCGTCGTGCTGCCCACAACCCAGGCCGCCTTGATGTTGGTCGGAACGGTGTTGGTCACGTAGATGGCTCCACCGCCGCTCTGAGCGGCCTGAGCTGCAACCTGAGCCGTGCCAGTGTCAACAACCTTGAGGTTGCCGTCGCCGGAGAGCATGACGTTGGGCTGCGTCTCGTCAGCGTTCAAGGCAACCATGTAGGACAGCGAGTAGTCCTTGCCCACGGCCGTGGCGGTGGCGTTGTCAGTGTCAACACCCGCAGGGGAGTTGAAGCTGGTGGTCGTGTTCGTGGTGAAGTCGCTGGCCATGGTGTTCAGCTTGGAGCGATCACCGGGGCACATCAGGATCTTGGCCGAGCCAAGCTCGTTGGACATCGTCAGAAAGTGAGCCCAAGTGCGCTGGTTGCCAGCCGTCGAGGTATTCGGGGCGTAACCGGTTGCACCCGTGGTGTAAATGCCGGCGTTGGCGGCGTAATTCGCCGACTGGACGCGATAGGGGAAGCGGTCGTCGTTGTCGTTGGAGAACACGCGGAAGGCGAGACCCACCTGCTTGAGGTTGTTCGCGCACTTGATGCGGGCCGCCTTGGCCTTGGCTTTGGCGAGGGCGGGCAGGAGCATGCCGGCCAGGATGGCGATGATGGCGATCACGACCAGGAGCTCGATGAGCGTGAATGCCCCGATTTTCTTGCTGCGTAGGCTTTTCATTGTTTGTTTGTTTGTTTGTTTGTCCAGTCAGACGATCCTGAGAACCGCTCTCGGGGCGTCAACATAGGCTGTTATGCCGAATAGCAGCACCCATGCCGGGCGAGTGAGCCGATTCAATCTTTCCTTCAGTGCGGCGTGCAGTCGTTGTTGGCCCCATGCCCGATCAATTCAAAAAGGGCCGAGTTTCACTGAAATCTAATCACTCAAATCTGCGAGCAAGCTGCGCAACTATTTTCCCCTTCTCTCCTCCCTTTCCACGGACCGAACGTCCTGCAATACGCCTTGGGAAATTCCCACGCACGGAGCGTGAAAATAACGCACAAGCCCGCTCGTCCTGGAGTAAAAGCGATGGGACTACGAGTTGTGCCATCACGATGAAGGCCACAACCGGTGGTGACAGATCCACTGAGGATCGGATCTGCGCATCGCGGGCGGCACCCCAGACCAAGATGACCTCAACTCCCGCAAGAACGTCGGCCCCTTATGGCGAAAATCGAGAAGCTCTCAACTGAACATGCCGTCCACGGCGATGAGCATCTTTTCGTGAACCGGAGCGCTTGGAATTTTGACCCGGTTCATGGGCACGAACCACGGCACCTTTCGGGCCATGAGCCTCCTCAGAAACACATTCACTCACACGGAATGAGGTCGGCCTGCACGCTCCCATGCCCGGAGACCAGGCAGCCCGACAGGGGCTCAGATCACCGCGAACAGAGTCAAAATGGAGACGACCGGGGCGTATCAACGATGGAACAAGCCGTTGACAACGATCTGCCATTCGCTAGGGTGCGCGCCTCTTAGACGAGAAAACAATATGCCGAACACCAAGTCAGCCGCCCGCCGCATGCGCAACAGCGCGCGCAAACAAGTCCGCAACACCGTCGTCCGCACCCAGCTCAAGACCGCGGTGAAGAAATTCCGCGCGTCCGTTGAAGCCAAGCAGGACACCTCGCCCGCCGCTCTCCGCGCCGCCATCTCCACGCTCGACAAGGCCGTGAAGAAGGGCGTCATCAAGCGCGGCACCGCCGACCGCAAGAAGTCCCGCCTCACGATCGCCCTCAACAAGGCGACCGCGGCGAAGAAGTAGCCGCCAAACCCTTTCGTGAACAGGCGTCCTCTTTTGGGGGGCGCCTGTTTTTATTTTCACAGCGGAGCACGAGCGCGCCTTGTGACTTGACGCGGCAAAACGTCCGCATCAATTCACAGCCGTGAACTTTCCCTGCTTTCGCGTCTATTCGCGTGTTTCGCGGGCAGCATTCATGGTGCTCCCCAACTCCGCCATCCCCCGAAGCTGAACCATGTTCACCTGCCTCGTCTGCCGCAGCCTTTGCGTCGAAGCGACGCAGCTCGAAGCCATCGAGCTGGCACACCGGCACGGATTCGGCTCGGTCGAGGCTCGGGCTGATGAACTGGCGCGGCTGTCCGACGACGCATTGCAACGGCTGCTCGATGAGCTGCGCGTCAATGGACTGCGCCTGGGTCTCTCGGGTCTGCCGGTTGATCTGCGGCGTGACGTGCAAAGCTTCCAAGACGGGATGCGTCAACTGCCGCCGCTGGCTGAAGTGCTGCAACGCTGCGGCGTGACGCGGCTCGGCTCCTCCATCGTTCCGTTTCACGACGAGCTTTCCCCTGCCGACAACTTCCGCCAGCACGTCGAGCGGATCGGCGCGGCGGCGCGCGTGCTGGGCGACCACGGCATCCGCTTCGGCCTCGAATACTGCGCCACGCCCGCGCTGCGCCACGGCCGGCGGCACGCGTTCATCCACTCGCTGCCTCAACTGCGCGAACTCATCGCAGCCATCGACGCGCCCAGCCTCGGCCTCGTGCTGGACTCCTGGCACTGGTGGATGAGCGGCAGCCCGGCGGCGGAACTGGCGTCGCTGCGCAGGGAGGAGATTGTGAGCGTGGACTTGAATGACGCGCCGGCCGGCGCGCCGCAGGATCAACTCGGCGACCGCCAGCGGGAACTGCCCGGCGCGACCGGCGTGATTGACCTCGCGCAGTTCGTCGGCGCGTTGCGGCGGCTGGGATACGACGGACCGGTGCGCGCGGAGCCGTTTGAATTCCCCGGCTGGAAGGACGGGCGGGAGAACACATGCAGCCGCGCGCGCCGCTCACTGACGCACGTGATCGGAGCCGGCGAGAATTCAGCGCATTGATCTGCGAAATGTCCGGGCGACGGTTCCCGGCCAACGCGTGAATCTCCTGTCCCTGCCGCCTTTTCCTGCCCTAACCTGCCGCCATGTCGCCGCCTGCTGACTACCACATGCACACGCCGCTCTGCCGCCACGCGGCCGGCGAGCCGGTGGACTACGCCGCGCGCGCGGTGGCGGCGGGATTGACGGAGATCGGCTTCAGCGACCACTCGCCGATGCGGCGCGATGACTTCGACAACTGGCGCATGTTCGCCAGCCAGCTCGACGAGTATGTGGAGAAAGTCCGGCGCGCCCAGCGCGAATTCCCCCAGCTCACCATCAAGCTCGCGCTGGAAGTGGACTACCTGCCGGGTCATGAGGACTGGATTCGCGAACTGGCCGTGCGCCATCCGTGGGATTACTTCATCGGCTCCGTCCACTACGTCTCCGACGCGTGGGACGTGGACAATCCGGAGAAGCTCTCGCAGTGGAAGACGCGCGATGCGTTTGAGGTGTGGTCCGTTTATTTTGAGCGGTTGACGATGGCGGCGGCAAGCGGCCTCTTTGAAATCATCGGCCACGCGGATCTGCCGAAGAAATTCCGTTTTTATCCGGATCGGGACTGCACCCGGCTCTTCGACACTTTCCTGCGCGCGGCCAAGGCCAGCGGGACGGCCATCGAGCTGAACACCGCCGGCCTGCGCAAGGACTGCCGCGAGATCTACCCCAGCCGCTTTTTTCTCCAGCACGCATATCGGATCGGCGTGCCCATCACCTTCGGCTCCGACGCGCACGCGCCCGGGGAGGTGGGCGCGGACTGGGACAAGGCGCTCACACTCGCGACCTCCGTGGGCTACACGCACTGGTGCCGCTTCACGCAGCGGAAGTGCGCGGTGGTGCGTCTCCCGTAGTCGCAACCTTCAGGTTGCGAATCCGCAGGTTTGCTGTAGCGGCGCTCCGTGAGCGCCGAGTTGCACAACCGGCGGTCACAGACCGCCGCTACGGACTGACGCGCAGGCTGAAGCCTGCGGCTACTTGCTGATGCCCCGCCCGCTGGCCTTCACGAAGGCGACGAGATGCTGGACTTCCGGAAGCGGCGGCAGCTCGGCCTCGATTTTGACGAGCGCGTTGGAGACGGTCAGCCCGTCACGGAAGAGAATCTTGAACGCCTTCTTCAGCGCGGCCTGGGCCTTCTCGGAAACCCCGTTGCGCTCCAGGCCGACTTTGTTGAGCGCCTTGGTCTCGGCGGGATTGCCATCGGCGAGCATGAAGGGCGGCACGTCCTGCACCACCTTCGCGCAGCCGCCGACGATGGCCATGCGCCCGATGCGGCAGAACTGATGCACCGCCGCCAGCCCGCCGATGATCGCGTGATCCTCCACGATCACGTGCCCCGCAAGCGTGCCGACGTTCGACATTACGACGTAACTGCCGACGACGCAGTCGTGCGCGATGTGCGTGTAGGCGAGGAAATGATTGTGCGAGCCGATCACCGTGGCGTCGCCGTCGTCGGTGGCGCTGTGGACGGTGGAGTTCTCGCGGAAGACGTTGTTGTCGCCGATGACCGTCCGCGTGACGCCGCCCTTCCACTTCAAGTCCTGCGTCTTGAGGCCGATTGCAGCGAAGGGAAAAAGTTCATTGCCCGCGCCAAGGGTGGTGTGCCCGTCCACGACCACGTGCGAATGCAGCCTGCACTCCGGCCCCAGTGCGACGTTCTCGCCAATGACGCAGAAAGGGCCGATGTGGCAGTTCGAGCCGATCTGGGCGTCGGGATGAACCACCGCCGATGGATGGATGTTTCCCGTGCTCATTCCTTGTCGATGAGCATGAAGGTCACGTTCGCCTCGCTGACCATCTCACCGTTCACGGAGCACTCGCCGCGCGCCTTGCCGATCTTGCCGCGCATCTTGGTCATCGTGACATCGATCACCAGCACGTCGCCGGGGCGGACGGGCTTGCGCCACTTCACTTCCTCGGCGGACATGAAGTAGGCCAGCTTCCCCGCGTTCTCGGCCTGCCGCATCATCAGGATGCCCGCCACCTGCGCCATCGCCTCGAGCTGGAGCACGCCCGGCAGAATCGGATGCCCGGGGAAATGCCCCTGAAACACCGGCTCGCCCATCGTCACGTTTTTCTGGCCCACAATGCGGTTGCCCTCGATCTTCGTCACGAGGTCCACCATCAGGAACGGCGGACGGTGCGGCAGGATTTTCATCACCTGCATCACGTCCAGCGTCCCGCCGTCGCGCACGGGGTTTTCATCGGTTGACCTGGCCGGCGGCGGCGAGAAGGTCTGCACCGCCTTCTCCGGCCGGTGCATCTGCGCGGCGATCTGCTTGGTCAGCTCGAAGTTCGCCGTGTGGCTGGGACGGATCGCGACCACGTGCCCGAGCAGGGGCCGGCCCAGCAGCGAGAGATCACCCACGATGTCGAGCATCTTGTGGCGGACGAATTCCTCCGGGTAGCGCAACGGCTCGGTCGTGAGCACGGCGTCGTCCCGGATGACCACGGCGTTTTCCAGGCTGCCGCCCTTGATGAGGCCGTTCTTGTAGAGCTGCTCCAGCTCCTCGAAAAAACAAAACGTCCGCGCCTGCGCGAGTTCCCTGGGCCAAGTCTCCGGCGTCACCTCGAGGCTGTAGAACTGCGTGAAGCGCCCTCCCGAGCCGGAGCTGGTGCAGGAAATCTTCAGCCGGTCGTGCGGGAAGATCTGCATCATCGTCTCGCCCACGAGAATCTCGATCGGCTCCGTCACCTTGTAGGGCATGCGCGCCTCGGCCTGCAGCACGAGGCCGGCCTTCTCGATCATGCGCACGTATTCGCGGGAGCTGCCGTCGGCGATGGGCGGCTCGTTGGCGTCCAGTTCGACGATGGCGTTGTCCACGCCCGCCCCGCTGAAGGCCGCGAGCACATGCTCGACCGTGTGAATCCGGACATTCCCCTTGCCGAGGGTCGTGGAGCGGTTGGTGTCAATGACGTGCTCGACGCGCGCATCAATCTCCGGCTTGCCGTCGAGGTCCACGCGCCGGAAACGGATGCCCGTGTTCGGCGGCGCGGGTTGGAAAGCCATGTTGACGCGGCTTCCACTGTGGAGGCCGATGCCGGAATAGGAGACTGACTCCCGAAGCGTCTGCTGCTGTGACACGCGCGGACAGTAGGCAGAACCACCGGGGGCAGGCAAGCCGGGAGGAAGGCCGGGAACGCTGAAGTTTCGGACTGCGCCGGCACCCTGCCCTGTTGAACGCCTTGCCTTCGGCAGGACGGCTGCCACAGCGGAAGGGACGGCTACTTCTTTTCCGCCTTCGGCTCCGCTTTCTTCGGCTGCACCAGCTT
>JBAYGL010000203.1:0-9007 GCA_041666725.1 Limisphaerales bacterium | reverse complement strand
CGGTCTCCGCGTTCAGCGCGGCCGTCACCACGGTCAACGTCGCGCCATTCCTTTCCGCAACGTCACGAATCACCGCCAGCACCTCCGGCGCTTCCACGGCCGTGAGCACCGGCACGCCGGGCTTGATGATGCCGGCCTTCTCCGCCGCGATCTTCACGGGCGTGTCGCCGAGCCACTGTTGATGGTCGGGCGCGATGTTGGTGATGACGCTGGCCAGCGGCGTCACGATGTTCGTCGCGTCCAGCCGTCCTCCCAGCCCCGTCTCCCAGATCACCACGTCGCACTTCTGCTCCGCGAAATGCTTCAACGCCATCACGGTGACGAACTCGAAGAGAGTGGAAGAGTGGGGAGAGTGATTAGTGATTGGTGATTGAGTGGCTGACGGAAGCATCGCGGCCCGGCCCTGTTCACTAATCACCAAACACTGATTGCTAATTACTTCTTCCACCAACCTCGCCACGTCCGCCTCGCTGATGAGCCGCCGGTTGACTTGGATTCGCTCGCGAAACGAAACCAGGTGCGGCGATGTGAACAATCCCACGCGCAAACCCGCCGCGCGATAGACGCTTTCCAGCATCGCGCAGGTGGAGCCCTTGCCGTTCGTGCCCGCGACGTGGATGAACCGCAGCCGCTCGTGAGGATTGCCCAGCGCCGCCGCCATCCGCCGCGTCGGCTCCAGGCCGAACCGCGCGCCGAAGACGGCGAGTCCGTGCAGGTGATCCAGCGCTTCCGCGTAAGTCATCGCCGGAAGGCTGCCGCCCGGCAGTGCGGGCGCAAAGCGTAAAAAGCTCGCGCAGCATCAAAGGGCTCTTCGTTTGGTGTCCACGCTTCAGCGTGTCGGCGGGATCCGGCACCCTGAAGGGTGGACACCAGGCGCTGCGGCCTAAATTCGCTCCAGCAACACCAGAAACTCCTTGTTGCCCGCCGGTCCCAGCAGGGGAGATTCCGTCACCCCGCGCCACGCGAGCCCCGGCAGTTCCGCCTGAACAAAGGCCTCCAGCTCGGCCAGCACGCGCGCGTGAACCGCCGGATCGGTGATCACGCCCTCGCCCTTGTCCGCCTCGGCCTTGCCCGCCTCGAACTGCGGCTTCACCAGCGCGACGATGCGCCCCCCGGGCGCGAGCAGCTTCACCGCCGCCGGCAGAATCTTGCGCAATGAAATAAACGAGCAATCCACCACGACCAACGGAACCGTCACCGCAGACTGCTGGCCGCCGGCCGCTGACAGTTTTTCCCCGGTCAACTCGCGGGCGTTGGTCTTCTCCAGCACGATCACGCGCGGATCGTTGCGCAGCTTCCACGCCAGCTGCCCCTGGCCCACGTCCACCGCGAAGACGCGCGTTGCGCCGCGTTGCAGCAGGCAGTCGGTGAAGCCGCCCGTGGACGCGCCGAGGTCCACTGCGGTCAGATCACGCACCGCGACGCGGAAGTGCTCCAGCGCGTGCTCCAGCTTGTGTCCGCCGCGGCTGACAAACTTTTCCTGTGCATCCAGCGCGAGCGTGTCCGTCTCCCGCACCATCTCGCTCGCCTTGCGCGCCACCTGGCCGTTGACGCGGACCTGTCCGGCCATGACGGCGCGCTTGGCCTTCTCGCGGCTTTCGCAAAGCCCGCGCGCCATCAATGCCTGATCCAGCCTGCTGTTCACGCGGCCCAGCTTGCCGCGAATGCGGGTCGCGACAAAGCTCAAAGCCGGGCATCACGGCACTATTTGTCGGACCTTGGTCCAGTCCGCGAGGTTGCGCTTCCACCGCCACAGCCGAGCGGTTACGCTGCGCCGCGCATGACCACAGAGACGCCGCCGTCCGCGCCATTGCCTTTGCCTGTCCCGTCCAAGGGCAAAGTGTTCCTGCGACGGCTGGCCAGTTCGGTCGCGCTGTGGACCGTCGTGCTCGGCGCGCTGTTCTGCGGCAACAAGCTGGTGTCGGACGTGGTGTTCATCCTCATCATGCTGCTGCTGGCGGCGTGCGGGATGTTCGAGTTTTACGGGCTGGTGCGGACGCGCGGGCTGGTGTGCTTCCGCAAGTTCGGCATGGCGGCGGGGCTCCTCATGGTTGCGGGAACCTTTCTCCACTGCGCCGGCAAGCTCGGCATCCACGACTCGCCCGCGCGCGTGAACGACTTTGAAACCATCTTCCTCATCCTGTTCGTCCTCGGCCTGTGCATCCGGCAGTTCATCGCCAGGGACAACCCCCACGGCATCGTGGCCATGGCGACGACGCTGCTGGGCCTGATGTATGTGCCGTGGTTGCTGAACTTCATCCAGAAGATCGAGTTCTTCCGCTTTCCCGCCGGCGCGGCGGCGGACGCGGGGACGTTCTATGTGCTCTACTTCATCCTCGTGACCAAATTCAGCGACGTGGGCGCGTATTGCACCGGGTCGCTCATCGGCCGGCACAAGATGATCCCGCGCATCAGCCCGGGGAAGACGTGGGAGGGCTTCGGCGGCGCGATTGTGATCTCCACCGCCGCCAGCGTGACCTTCGCGCACTTCGCCGGCGGCAAGCTCTACGGCATGAATCTGACGCACGCGCTCATCCTCGGCGTGGTCCTGAGCATCTCCGCGGTCATCGGCGACCTCATCGAGTCGCTCTTCAAGCGTGAGGCCGGCGTGAAGGACTCCGGCGGCTATTTCCCGGGCATCGGCGGGATTCTGGACTTGCTCGACAGCCTGCTGTTCAATGCGCCGTTGATGTATTTGTATCTGCGCCACGTCCTGACGCGGTAAGGCAACCACGAATGAACACCAATGAACACGAATCAGGGAGCTGCGGAACTCCCTCGGCTAGTGTCGCTCCAATGCCGATGATGGGCTGAGCGCCTTTGGATTAGTGTCCATTCGTGTCCATTAGTGGTTTCCCAGATGAAAAACGTCGTCCTCCTCGGCTCCACCGGCTCCATCGGCACCAGCACGCTCAAGGTCGCCGATGACCTCCCCGACCGCCTGCGCATCCTCGGCATGGCGGCGGGTGGCAACTCCGAACTGCTCCTCCAGCAAACCCTGAAGTATCAGCCCGCCGCCATCTCCATCACGGACCCGGCCAAGGCAAACGAACTCCAGGCCAGCCTCGGCACCAAGGTTCAGGTCCACGCCGGAAACGACGGCCTGCTCAAGCTCGCCACGATGCCGGAAGCCGACATTGTCCTCATCGCCATCGTGGGCACGGCCGGATTGCAGCCCGCCCTTGCCGCCATCCGCGCGGGCAAGGACATCGCCGTAGCATCGAAGGAAATCCTCGTCATGGCCGGCGAGACCGTGATGAACGAGGCCCGCAAGCACGGCGTCCGCGTGCTCGCCGTGGACAGCGAGCACTCCGCCATCTTCCAGTGCCTCGACGACAAGCCGCCCGGTTCCGTGCGCAACCTCTGGCTCACCGCCAGCGGCGGCCCCTTCCGCGACAAGGCCCTGCACCCGAAGGAATCCTTCGCCGACATCACCGTCGAGCGCGCGCTCAAGCACCCGAGCTGGGTCATGGGCCGCAAGATCACCATTGATTCCGCCACCCTCTTCAACAAGGGCCTGGAAATGATCGAGGCCCGCTGGCTCTTCGACATCGGCATGGACCGCGTGAAGGTCGTCGTGCATCCGCAGAGCATCGTGCATTCGATGGTCGAGTTTGTGGACGGCTCCATCATTGCGCAGCTCAGCACGCCGGACATGTGCCTGCCCATCCAATACGCGCTGACCTACCCCGAGCGCGTCGGCAGCGACCGGGTGCAGACGAACTTCGCGAAGATCGGCACCCTCACCTTCGAGGAGCCGGACACCGACCGCTTCCCCTCGCTCAACCTCGCGCGCCGCGCGGGCGAAGTCGGCGGAACGCTCCCCGCCGTGCTGAACGCTGCGAACGAAGTCGCCGTGGAAGCCTTCTGCAACCGCCAGATCAAGTTCACGGACATCTCCGCCGCCGTCACCCGCGCGATGGAGACGCACCGCGTCATCGAACATCCCACGCTGGAGCAAATCCTTGAAGCAGATGCGTGGGCGCGGTGCAACACCCTTGATCGAACACCCCTTTGACCAACAACCAGGTCCGTGGTTCTATTCAACTCATGAACTGCCAACTGCCAACCGAACGCCGGTCATGGAGTGCGCAGTTGGTGTTGTGGAGCAGTAGGATGCTCATTGGAGCAACGTTTGCCATCAAGGGGCAAAGCAGTTGGGACGGCTTCGTGTCGTTGCCTGCTTCGCTTGTCGTTGGACTGCTATTTGGAGTTGCCGGCACGTGGGCGTTCGAGGCCGGCCTTCGGCTTGTTATTCGGCTGTCTGACAAGCGGCGGAGCGAATCGCGAGGTAATGATTAATCCCGCGCTTCACGATCTCACTCTCTGACTTCTACATTCTGGCTTCCTCGACCTCTACGACAAGGTCGCCGCGCGCGGAACGCCTTTCTGACGCAGATGCCCTGCGCCTCTTCGACAGCAAGGACATCAACGCCGTCAGGGCCATCGCAGACATCGTGCGGCAGCGGAAGATGTCCCGCCAAACACAAGGCGCCCCGCGTGAGCGGAAGCCTTAAAATGGAATCAGCCCTGACGCGCTGACCTACTTGGGGAGCAGTTGCACGGCGTCGGCGTGGACGTTGCCGTCGGCGGGCTTGCCGCCGAGGGTGACAACGGCGGGCTTGCCGGGGGCGAACTTGAAGACGCCGAGGCTGATGAAGTTTTGCGGGAGCGGAGGTTTCACGCGCTGGTTGACGGTGGTTTCCTTCACGCCGTCTGCGCTTTCGATGATGACGGGGGCGTTGGAGGCGCGGTTCTCGTGGGGGCTGTAGCTGACGCGGACTTCGTAATCGCCCGCCTTCTGGATGGTGAACTCGTAGCGGGCCGTGCCCTCCTCCTTCGCATTGCGATACCGGTAGCCGTTGGCGACGTAGGGCTGGAGCTCCGGGTTCGCGCCGGTGATCCACTTGCCGGTGAGCCTGGCCTGCGCGTCATCAAGCACGAGGCCGGGAAGCGTCTTCACGTCGATGCCGGGCTCCGCCGCGTCTCCGGCAACGATGACTTGCGGCGGGAGCGGCTTGTAATCGGCGGGCAGCTTGGGCGTGTCGTTCACGTTCTCACGACGGGCGGCTCCGGGGAGTTTCAGAAGCGCCTGCAGCTCCTCGAAGTGTGAATGGTAGATCGCGCGGGGCGTGGTGGCGTGTTTGATGCAGAGGCTCGCGGCCTTGCCGACGACTTCGCCAATCATCCCGCCGGTCTTCATCACGCGCACGGTGCCGAGGGCCTCGTGCGTGACGCTGACGTTGCGTCCGGCCATGAAGAGGTTTTCGATGTTGCGCGAGTAGAAGCAGCGGTAGGGAACCGGATAGCCGTGCTGGCGGTCCACGCCCTGGCCGAAGACGGCCTTGGAGATGAAGGGGTCTTCGGGAAACTTCTTGGCGTATTGTTCCTTCGGGTAGTGGAGGTCGATGTCCCATGTGGTCGGCACGGTGCCGTCGGGGAACATCTTCTTCGCCACAATGTCTTCGCGGGTGAGCACGACGTCGCCGAGGAGCTGGCGGCTTTCGCGTGTGCCGCCGACGTAGGCGATCCACTCCAGCTTCGCGTTCGGGTGCTCGGCCCTGCCGTCCTTGTTTTTCATCGCATTGAACGCGCCGAAGATGGCGCGGAAATTCCAGTCGCGGGTGGATTCGAGTTCGAGCAGGGGGTGTTTGTTGAAGCCGCTTTCCCAGAACCATTCGCCGTGTCCGCGGCGAGGGTAGGGGAAATCATCCATCGTGAGGTCGAGCGCCCACGGCGTGTTCGGAAAGGACACGGGCTTCCCGGCGTCGCCCCAGCGCCACATGTTGCTCATGCCGAGGTGGCCGTCGTCCTTTGTGGTGTGGTCCGCGCCGGCGAGCGCGCCGATGCCCGCGTGGCCCGTGCTGTCCACGAAGAGCGTGCCGGCGAAACGCCGGATGTGGCCGGTGCGCGTGTCGAAGGCGGTGATGGACTTGATGCGGCTGCCGTCCACTTCGACGCGGAACGCGTGGTGGTTGAGGAAGAGGGAGATCTTCGGTTCCGCGCGGACGAGGGCTTCCTTCTTCGCGTCGCCGAATTCTTCAAACGTGCCGGGCGAGGCCTTCGCGCGATCCATGAATTCCTCGACGATTTCACCCAGCATCGGGTATTGGCCGCGCCGGATGCCGCCTTTGGCCCAGACGCGGATTTCGGAGCTGCCGTTGCCACCGAGCACGGGGCGGTTTTGGACGAGCGCGACCTTGCAGCCCATGCGCGCCGCCGCGAGGGCTGCGCCCATGCCGCCGTAGCCGCCGCCGACCACGACGAGATCAAACGAGCCGGCTTCCTCGGGCTTCGGGGGCAAGCCGGCGAGCGCCATGCGCCACGGTGCCAGCGGAGCGGAGTCGTTGGACGGGCGGAAGACGGGGTCGGTGGTGAGCAGGATGGCATCGCAACGGCCGTTGAAACCGGTGAGGTCGTGGAGCGCGAGGGTGGCTTCGGGTTTGGCCAGGTTCACCGTGCCGCCGTCGTGCCAGGCCCAGTCGGCGCCGAGCGTGCCGAAGGTTTCCTTCAATGGCGTGCCGTTCACGAGCACCTGAAACCTGCCCGGTGCGCCGGGGGTTTTCCAGCGGGCGACCCAGTCCATGGTGCGGACCCAGACGCGCCAGTTGCCGGTCTGCGGAAGCCTGACCGTCGTTGTCGCGTCCTTGACGGGTTCGCCGAGGCCGTGGGCCATGAGATAGGGCGAACCCATGCTTTCGATGAACTGAGTGTCCAGCACCCAGCCGCCGGGGTTTTGAAAACTTTCAGCTTCGACGAGAAGCTCTCCTGCCAGTGCGGGCGAGGTGAGCGTGAACAACAGTGTTGAGAACACCCCGAGCAGGTTCGGAGCGTTCCAGCGGGAGAGGGAAATGAGAAAGCCGAGCTTCATTTTAGACCTTTCGTTGGCGCGACAATGTGTTTCTGGGCCAGCCGCCCATCCACCAGTTCAGCTGGATGTCAGAGGGCAGCGTGCGTTCACTGATCCAAAATGACCACCTGCAAATGGCGGCGGTCCACGGCGAACCGCTTGCCCTGCGGCGGCTCCGGGAGTTTGGGGAGGAACCTGGTTTTCACCAAGACTTGAAAATCCTGCGGGAGCTTTCCGTTGGCCTCCATGTAGCGATGCATCGCCTCGGTCATCGGAAGGTTGATGGGATTGGTCTTGGAGGAATTGGGCGGCGCGGTGGGCATCCGGTCATCCAGCCGGTCGCCGATCGGCTTCCATGCCTTCTCCGGATTTGCGGTGGACGAAGTGCCGGCCGTTCTGGCCGGTGCGGCGGTGCCGGGCGAATCACCGGTGGTTTTCGGCTTCACCCTTGCCGGTCGCGCGACCGGAGGCGCGACCGGAGGCGCGGTTGACGTGGTTTCGTTTCGCTTGGAGCAGGCGGAGAGGATGCAAAGCCCCAACAGGCAGGCGGAAAAGAGCGTTCGACGCATGTCCGGTTTTCAGAAGGCAGAGGTGTAGCTGGCGCTGGAAGAGACGGCGATGGTGTCGGTGCCCGGGCTCAGGCCAAATGTGCCGCTCAAGATCTGCGGGCGCTTGCGGTATTCGGAATGGCCGTCCACGAAGGGCAGGTTGCCGCCCAGATCGTGAATCACGGAGTAGTTCTCCCGCAGCCCAAGCGGGTTCGGCGTGCCCGGATCGAAGTGCCAGGTGCCGAAGATCGCCGGCGGTCCGGCGCTGATCAAATTGGGCCGCAGGTAGGCGGTGTTGCGGCGGTCAAACAATTCCTGCGCGTAGGCGATGTTGGCCGGGATGGGAACCTCGATGAGGCGGCGGCCCAGCACGACTGCGTTTCCGAGGTAGCTGGTGATGTTCGCGAGGGTGATGTCTTCCAGCGAAGCCGAGGTGCCGCGGCTCGCCGGGCAGGTGACCAGGCGGGATACTGATTGCGTGGTGCCCAGATAGGGAACCAGGGAGCCGAGAAAGTTCGCGGTGGCCGAGGTGGCGAAGGCGGCGACACCGTCGTTGCGCGGCGGCATCTTGTCGTCGTAGGTGTCCGCGTAGAGCGTCGCTGCCAGGCCCATCTGCTTGAGGTTGTTCAGGCACGAGGTTTGTTTGGACTTGGCCTTGGCCTTGGCCAGCGCCGGCAGCAGCATTCCCGCCAGGACGGCGATGATGGCGATGACGACGAGGAGTTCAATGAGGGTGAAGCCGAGGCGGACGGGCAGCCGGTGGGGTGGGATGGACGGAACCGTCGAGGAGTGTCGTATGGTCATGGCGAAATAGTGGCTATTCGGCCCATGAAACACGATTCCGACTCTGGCACGCCATGACACATTGATGTCATCTGCCGCCGAGATATTTCAGCACGGCCTCGGTGCGGGAGTGGACGTGGAGCTTCTCATAGACCTTGCGGAGGTGGTTGCGGACGGTGTCGAGGCTGATGCCGAGGCGGTCGGCGATTTCCTTGTAGAGGTAGCCCTTGGCGAGCTGGTCGAGGATTTCGCGCTCGCGCGGGGTGAGGCTTTCCATGTCCGGCGTGGCGGGCGCGCGCTGGAAAAAGCCGACGACCTGCCGCGCGATTTCCGGCGACATCGGCGAGCCGCCCGCGTGAAGCTGTTCGAGGGCGCGGAGCAACTCGCCGGGCGGGGTGCGCTTGAGGAGGTAGCCGCTCGCGCCGGCCTTGAGGGAGTCGAAGATCAGCTCCGAGTCCTCATACATGGTGAGCATGAGCATCTGCGTGCGCGGGAGAAGCGGCTTGAGCCGGGCGACGAGCTGCACGCCGTTCATGCGCGGGAGGTTGATGTCGAGGACGGCGATGTCGGGCGCGAGCGCAGGCAGCTTGGCCAGGGCGTCCTCGGCGTTGGCGAAGGCGGCGAGGAGCTGGAAGTGCGGGGCCGCGGCGAGCAGGCCGGCGAGCTGCTGGCGCAGGCGGGCGTCGTCTTCCACGATGGCGAGGCGGATCATGGGAGGAAAATGTCCAATGCCCAAAGAATGACCAAGCGCCAATGTCGCATGGCGAAAGCGTGTCTGGACTGGGATTTGGCGGGCATGACCAAGCTCACGGTCGTTGGTCATTCG
>JBAYGL010000202.1:0-9045 GCA_041666725.1 Limisphaerales bacterium | reverse complement strand
GGGCAGTCGCCGTTCACGAAGAGCGTCCCGTCCGCCGGCAGCAACTCGGCCAGCCAGCCCTCCTCCTGTGCCACGCCGTTCACGTCTCCGAAAAATTCCAGATGCTCGCGCCCGATGCTCGTGATGACGCCGAAGCGCGGTTGAATGAGCTTCACCAGCGGCGCCAGTTCGCCGGGGTGGTTCGTGCCGACTTCAAACACCGCGCTGGTGTGCTGCTTCTCCAGCCGCAGCAAGGTGTGCGGCACGCCGATCTCGTTGTTGAAGCTCGCCTCGCTCCAGAGCGCGGGACCGCGCTCACGGAGGACGGCGGCGATGAGTTCCTTCGTGGTCGTCTTCCCATTCGACCCGCCGACGGCGATGACGGGGATGTCGAAATCCTGCCGGTAGCGTGCGGCAAGCTGAGCGTAGGCCGTGCGGGTGCTCTCGACTGCAATGACGGCGCTTGGTGTCACGGCTTTAGCCGGCTCCGCCGCACCCGAGCCGCCTGAAGTCGGGACCCCAAACTTGGCGCGCTCAACCATGATGGCGGCGACTCCTTTAGAGGCCACCTCGGAAACAAACTTGTGCCCGTCGAACTTCTCCCCCGCGATGGCGATGAAGAGGTCGCCGGGCTGGACATGCCGCGAGTCCGTGCAAACGCGCCGGACAAGCGTGTCCGGACTGCCACGAAGAATTTCTCCGGCAGTCGCGTCGGCTACGAACTTGAGCGGGCGTGGGTCCATTATTCAGCAAGGGCGCGAAACGCCTCCGAGTGCGCCAGCCAGGGCACGGTCACGGGGCGGCGGAAGAGCTGGCGCAGGCCGGCCTCCGCACTGACAGAGGCAGGCACGGTGTCGGCATCCGGGAATATGGGATTCACGGCGGCCGGTGGTGATTGACGCAGCGCGCTGATCTGCCTGCACAAATCGACGTTGCGCAGCGGACGGGCCGGCTCCTGAGTGGTGTCACTGGTGTTCATGGCTTGAGTGGTGCTTGTTGGACTGGAGAACGAGTTTTGAGCGCCAGATGCTCCTCTCAGCTGTCCGCGGCTCCCAAAGCAGAACTGCAAACTTGGACTTTTTCGGTGTCACGGTCGCCGATGCTCCCGCACGCCGATCTTTGCTGGCGAACACTTCGCGCACAACCGGCGGCAGGTTCTTCTGCAAATGTGCGACGCGCGCAGCGACATCCTGCTTGCGCAGACGTCGCGGTTTCCAAGCCATTTGTTCTTCAGCACTGCGGGCCATGGTTCAGGCGGCTTGCGCCGGCGGGGTTGCGGTCCAACCGAGCTTTTCCAACGACTCCTGGGCGTGCACGCGGTCGTCAAACGGGACGACCGTGTCCTCAAATTCCTGATAGGTCTCGTGTCCCTTGCCGGCGATGAGCACGGTGTCGCCGGGCCGCGCGATCTGGAGCAGCTCGCGAATGGCGGCGGCACGGTCGAGCTCCACGCTGAACTGGTCGGGGCGAATCGAACGGAAGCCGGACTCGATCTGGGCGGCGATGGACGCGGGGGATTCGCGGCGCGGGTTGTCGCTGGTGATGATGGTGTGATCGGCGAGCAATGCGGCGACCTTGCCCATTTTCGCCCGCTTGTCGGTGTCCCGTGCCCCACCGCAACCGAAGGCCAGCAACACGCGGCCCGGGGTGATTTCACGGACGGTCCGCAGGACATGCTGGAGCGCGTCGTCGGTGTGCGCGTAGTCCACGAACACGCTGAAGGGCTGGCCGGCGGAAATGCGCTCGAGACGGCCCGGCACGGAGGGCATCGTGCGCAGCGCGGCCTGAATCTTCGCGATGGGCACCCGCAGTGCAAGGCCGGCGCCGATGGCGGCGAGTGCGTTGTAAATGTTGTGCCGGCCGATGAGCGGCATGGTCACAGGAAAGCGGCCGGCCGGCGTCTCGGCGGTGAAGCTAGTCTCGCCGTGCCCGAGCTCAAACCCGGTGGCGCGCAGCTTGGCGGACTCGTCGAGCCCGTAGGTGAGCTGCACTTCGGCGCTCGTCTCGCGCGCGAGACGGGAGCCGAACGAGTCGTCAATGTTAAGGATGGCCGCACCCGGCTTGGCTCCCTCCTGAATCGAACTGAAGAGCTGTTTCTTCGCCTCGTAGTAGCCCTCCATGTCCCCGTGGAAGTCGAGATGGTCCTGCGTCAGGTTCGTGAAAATACCGAGGTCGAACTGGACGCCGTGGACGCGCTTCTGGGCCAGCGCGTGGGAGCTGACCTCCATCACGCACGCCTCGCAACCGGCGCGAACCATCTGCGCCATGAACTGCTGGATCTCCGACGACTCCGGCGTGGTGCGCTGCGCCGGCAGGACCCGGTCTCCAATCTCGTAGCGGATGGTGCCCAGCAGGCCGGCATGGATGCCCGCCGCCTCGAGGATGTGCTTCACCATGAAGCTGACGGTGGTCTTGCCGTTCGTGCCGGTGATGCCGATGACCTTGAGCTTGCGGCTGGGATGACCGTGGAAATTCGCGGCTGCCAGCGCGAGCGCGATGCGGGCGTCGGCAACCTTCACCTTGGTCGCACGACCGGATGAGAACCCGTTGCGCTCGCAGATGACGGCGGCGGCCCCGCGGTCAATCGCCGTGCTGATGAAATCGTGGCCGTCGTGATTTTCACCGGGCACGGCGACAAAGACCATGCCCGGCGAAAGGCGGCGGGAGTCAGCGGTTACTCCCGCCACCGTCCGCTCAAGCGGACCTTCCGAACGCAGCATCGGCAGGCCCTCGAGAAGTTGTTTCAACGGCATCATGTCAGGCGGTGGTTGGTTGCCCCGCCACGACGCGTGGCCAGTTCGCTCGACAACAGCGTGAACGCCTCGGCCGCCCGGAGCGTGCTCTGTCGCATGCCGGCCTGCCCGAGCTGGGAAACGGAGAACGGAATCCAGCTCTGCGCGAGGACGAGTGAGCGCACGGGCGCACGGCGGAGCGCGGATTTCGGAGCGCGGGCGTCGCGCCCGCTTTGCGTCTGCGAGGCTGCTGACGCTGAGCCCCCGCCGGAGTTCTCCACGCGCACAGCGGCCCGGAGGGCCGCGCTCTGATTGGAGAGCGTCGCGGTCATTGTTTGTGGCTCGGCAGCGTTCACATCAGTTCGTCCGGTTGTTGGCCAGCGGCGCTTGCGCAAGGCCGGTCACAGGCTCGCCCACGGCGGTTTCAGGGCGGATGTTCAGGTAGTTCGCCGAGCGCAGCGCGATGTTTTTGAAGGCGGGTGCGGCGATCTGGCCGCCGTAGAAGCCCTTCGCCTTGTCCGGCTCGTCCACACACACGTAGATGAGCAATTCGGGGTTGTCCGCCGGGAAGAACCCGATGAAAGACGAAAAGTATTTCGTGTGGCTGTATTGGCCGTTCTCCAGCTTCTGCGCCGTGCCTGTCTTGCCGGCGGCGGTGTAATAGCCGAGCCGGGCTTTCTCAGCAGTGCCGTCGGTGGAGACGACGCGCTTGAGCGTCTCGACGACTTGCCTTGAGATTTCGGGCTTGAAGACCTGCCGCACGAGCTGCGGATGGTTCTTCATCACCACATTGCCCTCGGAGTCTTCGAGCCGGTCCACCAGCAGCGGACGCATGAGCTTGCCGCCGTTGGCAATCGCCGCCATCGCCATCGCCATCTGCAGGGGCGTGGCGGCGGCGGAGTGCCCGATGGAGACGCGCGAGCCGGTGATGCCGTCCCATTTCTTCAGCGGGATCAGGATGCCGCGGGACTCGCCGGGAAGCATGACGCCGGTGCGCTCGCCGAAACCGAAGGCGGTGAGATAATTGAACAGCCCCTGATCGCCGAGCCGCAGGCCAATTTTCGCCGAGCCGATGTTCGACGATTTCATCATCACCTCGCCGACCGAAAGCAGCCCGTAGCGCTCGTGGTCGTGAAGCGGCTTGCCCTTGTATGTCCAGACGCCGCGTTCGCAGTCAATCGGTTCGCCAAGCGTGGTGAGGCCCTCGTTCAAGGCCGCGCCGATGGAGACGATCTTGAAGGTGGAGCCAGGCTCGTAACTGTCCACGGTCATGCGGTTCTTGAGCGAGGCGATGGACGATTTCCCGGGCTGGTTCGGGTCGTAGGTGGGGCGCGAACCCATCGCCAGAATTTCCCCGGTGCGCGGACGCAGCACGATGGCGGAGGCGCTGACGGGGTTATACTTTGCCATGATTTCCGAGAGTTCGGTCTCGAGGATGTGCTGCATCGCGGCATCCAGGGTGAGCACGGCATTCAAGCCGTCCTGCGCCTCGACATCCTGCTGGCGGTTCATCACCAGTTCAGCGCGGGTGCCGCCCACCTCGGTCTCGCGCCAGCCGCGCACGCCGTTGAGTTTTGAGTCAAGCGCGCGCTCGACGCCATCGAGCCCGACGGTTTCCGTGCGGACGGCACCGGTCGCGGCGTTCGTGCGTGTGACCGGCCCCATGAAGCCCAGAACGTGCGCGGCGAGGGACTGGTTGGGATAGATGCGGATCTGATCATCCACAGGATCGGAGTTGATGGCCTTGGCGCGCAGTTCACGGTAGAAGGCGCGCTCCTTGCGCGGCAGCTTCTTCTCGTCCACGCCGGCGAAGGTGAGCTTCGACATCGCGGCGGTGATTTGCGCCCATTGCTCCAGGGGGACTTTGTGGGCCAGAACAACGTGGCGGTTGGTGACGACGACAAGCTGGTTCGTGAGAACAACGTAGCTGTTCGAAAGCACAAGCGGTGAATTGGTGGCCACGGCGTAATAGTTCGTCGTGACGATGCCGTCATGAATCGCGATGAAGCGGTTCGTGTGCATCACGCCGCGCGCTGCGGCCACGTAGCCGTCCACCACCACGATGTTGCGGTTCGTGAGCAGCTCACGGTCGAGTGCTGCCATTGGGTTGGTGCGCACCGTGACCTGGGGAAGAAGACGCTTGTGCAGCTCGGCCTCCGGGACCTGGAGGACGGGCGCGAGTGCCCGCGCGACTTCGGTCTGACGATTACCAATCAACACAGGATCGGCGAAGACGGTCTTTACCGGGCGGCTGGTGGCGAGCAGGTTGCCGCGCGCGTCACGAATGTCCCCGCGGCGGGGTTCCAGAAGACGGGTCTGCCGGACTTGGGACTGAGCCTTCGCCTTGAGGGCCTCGTGCTGCAGGACCTGCAAGTCCACGAGCCGGTAGCCAAGTCCGCAATAGGCGACAAACAACAGGAAGGCCATCAGCCACAGCCGGCGGTTTTGGAACGGCTGGAGCGTGGCGTCCTGATTGGTCACCTTGGCGGGCATCAGGCGGCGAAGCTCATCTCAAACTCGGACTCGTTGTCGTCGTTGCGGATCATGATGGTGTTCATGGGATGTTTGGGGTTCAACGTTTGCGACTGGCCGGAGGCAAGGGTTTCGTGGCGTAGGCAAGGTAGGTTCTGTCCGACGGAAATGCCTGGGCGACGACCGCCCGCTGCGGAGAGCTGCGCGGAGCAAGAAGCGTGACCGGACCCTCCACGAGCGTGAGAATCTGATCCGGCGTCGGGACACCGAGTCCGAGCTTGAGTTCCTTCACGCGCGCATCGAGATAGGGGAGGGAGTGGAGCATCGCCATCTGCTGGCGACGCATTTCATTCTCGCGCTTGAGCGTGGAGAAGCGCTTTTCGAGCTGCTCGGTCTTCACTCCGAGCGAGTAAATCTGCCGCTTCTGCCAGACGAAGGTCACGCCGAGCGAGCCGAGGAGCAGGCAGATGAAAAACGCCTTCACTGCCGGCCCAAACCGGACGCCGCCACCCGCGCTGTTCTTTCGATTTTTCCTCATAACTGCCGCCGTCAAGTTTTCTCAAACACCCGCAGTTGCGCGCTGCGCGCCCGCGGATTCATCGCGACTTCTGCATCGCCGGCGCAGATCGCCTTCCGCGTCACCAACCGCAGCACCGGAGCCCTCGGTTGCCGCAGCTCCGGCACGTCCACTTCGCCGGGCACCACGTAATCCCGCGCGAGCCCGCGACCGAATTCCTTCACCACACGGTCTTCGAGCGAGTGAAATGTGATCACCGCGAGCCGCCCGCCGGGCTTGAGCAACCGCACCGCGCCCGCCAGCCCGCGCTGCAGCGAGCCGATTTCGTCGTTCACCGCGATGCGCAGGGCCTGAAACACGCGCGTGGCCGGATGCGCCTTTCGCCCGTGTCGCGGAGAGATTCGTTCCATCAACTCCGCCAGCTGCCGTGTCGTCTCAAACCGCCGCACCTGCCGGTCGTGCTCGATCGCCCTTGCCATCCGCCTCGAGTCCGGCTCGTCACCGTATTCCCAGAAAATCTTCGCCAGCTCGTCCGCGCTGGCGGAATTGACCAGTTCCGCCGCCGTCAGCGCCTGCCGTGCGTCCATCCGCATGTCCAGCGGGCCGTCCTGCTGGAAGCTGAACCCGCGTTCCGCCCGGTCCAGCTGCGGCGAACTCACGCCCAAATCCAGCAGCACACCATCGCAGCCGCCCGCCGGCACCCAGTCCGGCAGCTCCACAAAATTCCCGCGCCTCAGTTCAAAGCGGCCCGCGAACTCCGCCGCCAGCCGCGCGCGAGCCGCCTCAAGGGCGTCGCCATCTCGATCGCAGCCAAAGAGCCACCCAGTCGGTGCGCTGGCCCGCAGCACCGCCGCCGCGTGCCCACCCGAACCCAGCGTGCCGTCGGCGAAGGTCCCGCCCGGCCTCGGTCCGAGCGCGGTCAACACTTCCTCCACCATCACCGGGCTGTGGATGAAGTTTGTCACGGTTCATGGGCAGGTTTTACGCCACCATCAACTGTCGCGCCGCGAGCGGACCGCGCGGCACCCGCCGCCGTGCCGCCGCCGCGTGTTCGCTGAAAGCCTTCGCCAGCCGCGCCGGCACCTTGAGTTTGCGCACGACCGGACGCCTCACCGTGTCACGCACGGAGCGCAACCGCGCCGCCCAGCTCTTTCCAGCGGATGGCGGCACGAAATTCGGCATGGACACGGGGATGATCGGGGCCTCTTCCTGCACGGCAAGAGCCTCGTCGGTCTTGGGCTTGCGGCGATTGACCGGTGCCTTCGCAAAAGGGTTTTTCGGCAGTTTCGGGTCAGGGGCCACCGTGCTGCGAATCCTCGGCCCGCCCGCGCGAACCGCCGGCCGGCCCTCGCCCGCGAAGGCGTCCCGCTTCCTTCCCCGGACGGCGGACACCGCCCGGCTCATCGCGCCAGGCCGGGTGTTAAAGTTCGGCACGACCTCGCCCATCGGAACCTTCGTGACGAGCTTGTTGGTCAGCCCTACCAGGCTCTTGCCGGTGTTTAGTAGTTTGAGCAGGCCCATGGCTAAATCAGTTTGATGGCATCAGCCCGCGCCACTTCGTCGGAGGCTTGGGTGTCCGCGTAAAATTCCGGGTTCCAAATCTGGAAGCGATCGAACAGGCCAACCAAAATCACCTTCTTGCCAATGCCGGCCTTGGCCGCCAGCTTCTCCGGCAGACAGATGCGGCCAGCCGAATCCAAAGCCAGATCATCACAATCAGCGCCCAAAAGGCGACGGAGCGACTCGGCCTTCGGATCACTGAACGACATTCCTTCCATTTTCTCCTCCAACTTCCGCGCCGTCACAGGAGGCAGAACAAGCAGGCAGGGGTGCCGTTGTCCATCGGCCTTCCAGACATGGACGGACAACGCTGTTTCCTCGGCGGGACGCCACTTCGCCGGGACTTGCACCCGGCGCTTTTCGTCCACTCCAAAGTCGTATTCACCCTTGAAGGTGATGCGAGCATTGTTAGTGGTTGAAGACATAAGCCAAATCCCAGAGACGCCAACTTAACCCACAGCGCCCCAGAGCGGCCCATTTTTACCCACTAAGCCCCACAACGGTCAACTGATAACACAACTATTTTTAGAAAATGTTGCTTCGTTCTTATTTACAACATGTTACGACCAACTAAAATCGTCCTAAAATGCCTTCGCAACGTAAATTCCAGCCACTTGTCCGCTGTGAAGCGTTGAACTTTAACGAAACATTTCTTTGAAACAGCTCTGATAAATGGCTTTTCGCTCGTTTCATTTTCAGATGTAACGCCTGAGATTCCGCCCCACCAGCACCCCACCACTTCGTTCTGTTTCAAATTCCACCCCCACTTCGCCGCTCGTGCGCACCTCTGACTTCGATTACCCGCTGCCGCAGGAACTCATCGCGCAATCCCCCGCTGCCACGCGCGACGGCTCACGCCTTCTCGTCCTGCACCGAAGCGAGGCGCGCATCGAGCACGGACGATTTCGCGACTTAACGAACCGCCTCCGTGCCGGTGACGTGCTCGTGTTCAACAACTCTCGCGTGATCCGTGCGCGGCTGCGCGGCCTCAAACCCGCCAGCGGCGGACAGGTCGAATTGCTCCTCGTGGAGGAAGTGGCACCGAATGAATGGTGGACTCTGCTGCGCCCTGGCAAACGCGTGCGAACCGGAAGCGAGATTCAACTCGTGACCATCACCGGGGTCGCCTCATCCGTGTGCGCCGTCGTGCTGGAGAAAAATGCGGAAGGCCACTGCCGCGTGCGCTTCACCGGCACGCCAAACATCTTCGACGAACTGGAATCGCACGGCGAAATTCCCCTTCCGCCCTACATTGAGCGCGCCGCTGGAGCCGAGGACGATGCGCGCTATCAAACCGTCTTCGCGCAACCCGCCGGCTCCGTCGCCGCGCCAACTGCGGGACTCCACTTCACTCCCGCGCTCCTCGATGCACTCCGCGCACACGGCGTGCGTATCCACTTCGTCACGCTCCACGTCGGCCTCGGCACCTTTGCGCCGGTGAAGTCAGAGACTCTCGCCGGGCACGTCATGCACGAGGAACGCTTCGAGTTGCCCGACGTCACGGCCGGCGCCATCAACGCCGCCAAACGCGAAGGCCGCCGCGTCATCGCTGTCGGCACCACCACCGTGCGCGTGCTCGAAAGCGCCGCCGCGCTCTCAACTCTCAACTCTCAACTCTCAACTCAGCGCGGTCGCACCCGCATCTTCATCCACCCGCCGTTTCAATTCCGCGTCGTGGACGCACTGCTCACCAACTTTCACCTACCGCAATCCACGCTGCTCATGCTCGTCAGCGCTTTTGCCGCTCCCGGCGAATTGCGCGGGCGCGAACTCATGCTCGCCGCC